>CAZVPB010000018.1:0-19787 GCA_964628165.1 uncultured Cyanobium sp. | reverse complement strand
GCACCTCATCGAGGTTGACGCCGCCGGTGGAGAGGTCCATCACCGTGTCGGCGCCGTACTTCACCGCCAGCTCGAGCTTCTTCAGCTCCTCGTTCACATCACTGGCGTTGGGGGAGGCGCCGATGTTGGCGTTCACCTTGCACTTCGAGGCGATGCCGATCGCCATCGGTTCCAGGTTGGGATGGTTGATGTTGGCCGGGATGATCATGCGGCCCCGGGCCACCTCCTCCATCACCAGAGATTCGGGCAGGTTCTCCCGCCGTGCCACGAAGGCCATCTCCTCGGTGATCACGCCCTGGCGGGCGTAGTGCATCTGGCTCACATTGGCGTGGCCGCGACGCTTCTCGATCCAGGCGCTGCGCATGTCGGTGAAGGCGGAGGACAGGGGTCTGCCGGCAGGGTCGGCAGAGCCGGGCGCAGCCTGAGTCGTCCTGCACTTCCCTGCGCCGGCATGACCCGGATCAGGTTCGGAGGGTGTGATCTCAGCCCGCTGACCGGGCACCCCTAGTGTTCGCCAACGCTAGCAAGACCGTTCAGGGCTGCGGCAACGACGCGGTGATCGGGATCGCTCTGGAGGGAGGCCAGCAGACCGCGGGCCTGCTCCGCCTCCTCCCCCCGGTCCTCGGCCACCAGGCGCCCCAGGATCTCCGCGCCCCCCACCCGCACCGTTCCATCGGTGTCGGCCAGGGCCAGCCGGGCCAGATCGAGCAGCCGCGCGGCACTCATCTCGGCCCGCTCGGCGAGGGCCGAGAGGATGCTGCAGCGCACCAGCCACTGGTCGTCGGCCACGAAGGCCTCGCGCAGCAGCGGCCAGGCGGGGTCGACGCCGTAGCTCGAGAGAGCGTTGGCCGCCTCCGCCCGGACGTTGGCGTCGGGGTCCTCCCGGAGCACCCGCTCCAGGGCCTTCCAGCCGGCTTCGCTGCGTTTCACGCCGAGACCGGCGCAGGCCAGGGAGCGGACCATGAAGGTGCTCTGTTCGAGGCCGAGCAGCAGCAGGGGCACGGCCTCCTCGGGGGGCACCTGCCGCAGGGCGGCGAGGGAGGGCATCGCCCGGGCGGGATCGCCGGAGGCGATGGCGGCGCGGAGGGCGTCGAGGTCGGGGGCGGCTGGGGTCATCCCTCCATGTTCGGCGGTCGGCGTTCCTCCCGCAGGGTCCGCAGCAGGCGGGCACGCCGCCACCGCCGTCGCCCCCAGCTGGTGGTGAGCAGCACCACGCCGATGGCCAGGGCGGGAACCGCCAGGAGACGATCCTGGCCGGAACGCAGCACCAGAGAGGCGAGGGCCAGCGCGATCAGCAGCGGCACGGAGAGGGCCAGCAGGGCCGAACGCCGCCGGGAGGCAGGACTGCGGGTCAGACCCGGTCCCCGGAACGGCACCGGGCCTCCATCCAGCGCAACAGGCTGAGGCCGAGCACCCGGACACCCACGGCGATGCAGCCCTCGTCGGGGGCGAAGGTGTTGCTGTGGAGGGGGGTGCAGCCGTCCGGCCCAGCCACGCCGAGCCGGAACATCGTGCCTCGGGTGCCCTCCAGCAGCTGGGCGAAGTCCTCGGCGCCGAGGGAAGGCTGCTCGAGCCACTGCACGCCTCCGGGGCCGAGCAGGTCCGCCGCGGCCGCCGCCACGAGATCGGTGAGGGAGGGATCGTTGTGCACCGGTGGCGAGATGGCCCGGTAGTGGACCCGGGCCTCGCCACCGTGGCCGCGGCACAGGGCGTGGACGGTGTCCTCGATCCACACCGGCAGCTGGGCGTTCACCTCCGGATCGAGGCAGCGCACCGTGCCGAGCAGGCGCACATGGTCGGCGATGACGTTGTAGGCCTTGCCCCCCTCGATCCTTCCGAAGCTCACCACCACCGGATGGAGCGGATCGAGGCGGCGGCTGATCGCCTCCTGGAGGCCGCTCACCACGCGGGCCGCGATCCAGATCGCATCGGTGCTCTGATGCGGCCGGGCGCCGTGACCGCTCTCCCCGATCACCTCGATCTCCAGCTCGGCGGCGGCGGCGGTGAGGCTGCCGCTGCGCACGCCCACCGTGCCGACCGGAAGGCTGGGGAACACGTGCAGGCCGAAGAGGGCCTCCACCCCGTCCATCGCCCCCTCCGCGATCATCCAGCCGGCCCCCTGGGCGGTCTCCTCGGCGGGCTGGAACAGGAGGCGGACCCGGGCGGTGAGCCTCTCGGAGCAGGCGGCGAGCAGGCGGGCCACACCGAGCCCCACCACGGTGTGGATGTCGTGGCCGCAGGCGTGCATCAGACCCTGGTGGCGCGAGGCGTAGTCGAGGTCGGTGCGTTCCTCGATCGGCAGGGCATCCATGTCGGCCCGCAGCGCCACCAGCGGCGCCGTGGCCGGTCCCAGCTCGGCCACCACCCCGGTGCGGCCCACCCCTTCGCGCACCTGCCAGCCCCAGCGCCGCAGTTCGCCGGCCACGAGGGCGGCGGTCTGCTGCTCGTGGCCGCTCAGCTCGGGATGGCGGTGGATGTGGCGGCGCAGAAGCACCAGCTCGGGCAGGGTCTCCAGCAGCACCCCCTCCAGCCCGAGCACCTCCCAGTCCCGCCGGAGGGGCTCCACCGCCGCTGCGGCGGCCGGGGTGAAGGCGGCGGTGGAAGGGGGAGGGAGGCCTGCGCTCATCGGCAGATCAGGAGTCGAGGGAGAGAAACTGGGCCAGAGCCTGCACCGGCCGCGGCGGCCAGCGCCGTATCCGCAGCAGCCATTCTTCCTGGCGGTAGCGCGGATCGAGACCCGAGGCCGCGGCCCAGTGGCTCTCGGCCTCGCCGCGGGCGCCCCGCTGCCAGAGCAGCGCCGTGAGGCCGGCACGGGCGTCGGCGAACAGCGGATGGCGGCGGATCAGAGCCCGCAGCTTCCGCTCGGCGGTCTCGAGGTCCCCCAGCTGGAAATCCGCGAGGGCGGTGCTGGAGGCGGCCATGGCGAAGCCGGGACGGGCCGCGGCGGCGGCCGCGAAGCTGGCCCGCGCCGCCGGCCAGTCCCCGAGCGATCCCTGGACGTTGCCGAGGTTGTAGAGGGCGGCGGCATCACCGGGCCGGCGTTCGAGGATCCAGCGGTAGTCGGCCTCGGCGGAGCGCCAGCGGCCGAGAAACTCCTCGGCGGTGCCCCGGTTCAGATGGGGGTCGGGATCGTCGGGAGCCAGGGCGATGGCCCGTTCCTGGCTGGCGATCGCCCCCTCCGCATCGCCGAGGGCGAGCAGCACGTTGCCACGGTTGCTCCAGGCGGACGCCTCCCGGGGCGCCCGCTCCAGCACCCGGTCCCAGAGGGGCAGGGCCTCCTCGAACCGACCGGCCCGGCTGGCGGTGAGGGCCTGCTCGAAGAGCCCGTCGAGCGGCGGAGAGGCCGCCGGCGCGGTGGCCGGGGGCAGGGCCAGGCCCGCCGCCAGCAGCAGCGCGAGCAACCAGGCGGTCACGGCGGGCCGGACTCCGCGGACCAGCCCAGATGGGCCCGGCCTGCGGCGGTCACCACACGGCCGCGGGGGGTGCGGCGCAGGAAGCCCACCTGGAGCAGGAAGGGTTCCACCACGGCCTCGAGGGTGGCGGGATCCTCCCCGAGGGCGGCGGCCAGGGTCTCGAGGCCGACAGGCCCGCCGCCGTGGGCCTCGAGCATGAGGCCGAGCAGGCGGCGGTCACCGGCGTCCAGTCCCCGCTCGTCGACCCTGTGGAGGCCCAGCGCCTCGTCCACGAGCGCCGCGCCGATCCGCTGCCTGCCCGTGACCGCCGCCACATCCCGCACCCGCCGCAGCAGCCGGTTGGCGATCCGGGGCGTGCCGCGGCAGCGGCGGGCCACCTCCAGCGCCCCTTCCGGATCGAGATCGAGCTGCAGCAGCGCGGCGGCCCGCTCCACGATGGCGCGGAGGTCGTCGAGGTCGTAGAACTCGAGCCGCTGGATCAGACCGAAGCGGTCCCGCAGGGGAGAGCTGAGGGCACCGGCACGGGTGGTGGCGCCCACCAGGGTGAAGGGAGCGAGCGGCAGGCTGCGGGTACGGGCCGTGGTGCCCCTGCCCACGGTGAGATCGAGGCGGAAGTCCTCCATGGCCGGGTAGAGGAGTTCCTCCGCCACCCGGTTGAGCCGGTGGATCTCGTCGATGAACAGCATGTCGTGGGGCTGGAGGTTCACCAGCAGCCCCACGATGTCCCGCGGGCGCTCCAGAGCCGGGGCGCTGGCGATGCGGCAGCCCACCCCCAGCTCCTCGGCGAGCACCAGGGCCATGGTGGTCTTGCCCAGGCCGGGCGGACCGTGGAGCAGGACGTGGTCGAGCGGTTCACCCCTGGCCCGGGTGGCCTCCACCGCAATGCCCAGGACCTGCTTGAGGGCCGTCTGGCCGATGTACTCCCGCAGACGCTTCGGCCGCAGGCCATCCTCCCTGCCGGCGGGGACGCCGCGTTCCTCGGCGGTGGGCACGGGATCGACGAGGCGCGGCGGCGCCGCTTCCCGGCCTCCCCCGTCGCGGGAACCGGCGGCTGCGGAGGAGATGATCGCCATGGCTGGAGGGTACCGGCTGCTGCCTAGGGTCGGCGCAGGAGAACACGGCGATGGCGAAGCGGGGCGGCGGCGGCAAGGGGGGCAAGGGCAGCGGAGCGCAGGGGGCCGCGAACCGCCTGCTGGCCGACAACCGCCTGGCCCGCCACCAGTACGACATCCTCGAGACCCTCGAGACGGGCATCGAACTGCTGGGCACCGAGGTGAAGGCGATCCGCGCCGGCCAGGCGAATCTCCGCGACGGCTTCTGCCTGATCCGCAACGGCGAACTGCAGCTCCACAACGTGCACATCGCGCCCCTCGCCCATGCCGGCCGCTTCTTCAACCACGACCCCCTGCGGGTGCGCCGTCTGCTGGCCCACCGCAGGGAGATCGACCGGCTGCGGGGGGCTCTGGACAGGAAGGGGCTCACCCTCGTTCCCCTCAATCTCCATCTGAAGGGTTCGTGGATCAAGGTGACCGTGGGGCTGGCCCGGGGGCGGAAGCTGCACGACAAGCGCCACGAAGAACGCCGGCGCCAGGAGGAGAAGGAGACGCGCGCCGCCCTGGCCCGGCTCTGAGCCGCCTGGCCGGCCTCAGGGGCTGCCGGCGCCGGCGTCCCCCTCCCCTTCGGTGGCCTCGCGGGGAGGTTCGGTCGGGGCGGCGCCGGGTGGCCGTGGCAGGCCGCGGTCGCGCTCGCGGGGCAGCCCGGCGGGAGGGGGGGGAGACGCACCCGGGCTGTCCGGTTCGGGAAGCGGCTGGGGGAGAGCAGGCGCTGCGGGCGGGGCGGGGGCGGGCGGATCCGCCCGCAGGGAAACGGTGATCCGCGCGGGCGCCACGCCGTCGTTGGTGACCAGCAGCTGCACCGGGGAGTCCTCCTGGGGAGGAAGGGTGACCACCCGCAGGGCGCCGCGGGGAGCGAGCAGTTCCCCCTCCGCGGAGAAGACGCTCATCTGCAGCAGCGGCGTGCCGGAGAGACCCAGCACCAGGCCGTGACCGGGCGGCACCTGCACCGGGAAGAGGCGGGCGCCGGCGGCGGGCACATCCGCCGTCACCACCTGGGTGACGGACGGCCGCAGGACGATCGCGTCGATGCGCATGTTGGCCAGCGTCATCTCGGCCGCCGCGTACCACAGCTGGCGGAAGGGTTCAGCGGGGATCTCGCTCCCGCCGCGTCCCCCCAGGAGGTCGCGGGCGCTGCCGGAGACGAGCTCCCGCAGCACGCCCGCGCTGAGGCCCTGGCTCACCAGGCCGCTCCTGCGCCGTTCCCAGTCCGAGGCGGTGAAGCTTCCCAGCCGGCTGCGGATCTCGGGCGGCAGCTGCTCGACCCGCACCAGCCATTCCTGGGCCAGCTCGTTCCAGACCCGCCGCAGCGGCGCATCCTCGAGTGCCTCGCCGGGCAGGCGCCCCTTCCGCTCCGGGTACTGGGCCAGCAGGCTGGCGTCCACCAGGCTGAGGAACCAGGGGCGGTCGATCTGGAGGGCCCGCAGGCGGTTGAGCAGCTGCTGCCGCTGGTTCACCTCCCCCGGCGGCAGGCTGGCCGGAGGGGGCTCCTCCGCCCTGGGGGGGGGCTCGACGGGCCTGCCCCGGCCCAGCCACCACCAGCCCAGGGCGGTGCCCGCCACGGCGGAGAGGACCAGCGCGACCACCACCGGCCAGAAGCCGCCCTCGGCCGCCTCCTCCTTCTCCAGATGACGGCGGCGCAGCGACGGCTCGGGGACAACGACCGGCGGGGCCGGGGCGGGAGCCGGCACGACCGCGGCGGCGGCCAGTTCCCTCCCCGCCGCTGCGGTCTCCGGGGGCTCCTCCCTCTCCTGCGGCACCAGGGCCACGGTGCGGTCGGCGCGGGCGACGGGACCGGTGCTCTCGGGCATCTCGAGGCGCTGGAAGGCCGCCAGGGCCTGTGCCGCCGTGGCGAAGCGGCGCTTGGGCTCGGGAGCCACGAGCCGCTCGAGCTGCTGGCGCAGGGGTTCCTCCCCCTCCAGGGCGGCGGGCCAGCGCCAGGCGAGGGAGACCGGATCCAGCAGGGCCTCAGGCTCGTCCCCGCTGAGCAGCACCAGGGCCACCACCCCCAGGGCATGGAGATCCATCCAGGGTTCGGCCGGTTCGCCGCCGACCTGCTCGGCCGGGGCATAGCCCGGGGTGGCCGTCGGCGCCGGCTCCCCCCGCTTCAGGCCCAGATCGAGGGGCACCGGCAGACCGTCGCTGTCGCGGCGGAGCAGGTTTGCCGGGCAGAGGTCGCCGTGCACGAGGTCCTGGCCGTGGACCACCGTCAGCACGGGCAGGAACTGCCGCAGCATCAGGAGCACCTCGCCGGCGCCGAACACCAGTTGCCGCTCCCGGCGCGCCTCGAGCAGTTCCCGGTAGGTCCGCCCCTGCTGCCAGTCCCGCACCAGCCAGAGCTGATCGCCCTCCTCGACGGCGGCCCCGTGACGGGGCACCTGGGGATGGAGCACCCCCTGCAGCCGGGACCAGACCTCCCGCATGCGGGCCTGGTCCCGGTCGGGGCCCACCTGGCGGAGGACGACAGGGGCGTCGGCGGCGAGGGTGTCGGTGGCCAGCCAGAGAACTCCGTCGGGGCCGCTGCCGTCCCCCAGCTGCCGGTCGAGGCGGTACCGCTCGCCGATGACTGCTCCGGTCGCCAGATCGGGGGAGGCCATCAGGTGAGGGCACCCTCCTCGCGCCGTGGCTGTTCCAGTTCTCTGGAGGCGAGCCAGTCCCGGTCATAGAGCCGGGATCGGTAGCGGTCGCCGCCATCGCAGAGCACGGTGACGATGCGGTGGCCGGGACCGAGGCGCCGGGCGGTCTCGACGGCCGCGGCCACGTTGATGCCCACCGAACCGCCCATGAACAGCCCCTCCCGCCAGAGCAGACCGTAGATCGTGCGGAGGGCGGTGGGATCGTCGACGCGGACGGCGTCATCGATCGGCGCCCCCTCCAGGTTGGCGGTGACGCGGCTGTTGCCGATCCCCTCGGTGATCGAGTTCCCCTCCGCCTTCAGCTCCCCGTCCCGGGCCCAGTGGTACAGGGCGCTGCCGTAGGGATCGGCAAGCACGCAGCGGATCGCTTCACGGCGTTCCTTCAGGAAGAGCGCCACGCCGGCGTAGGTGCCACCGGTGCCGGTGGCCGCCACCCAGGCGTCCAGCTGCCCTTCGCACTGCTCCCAGATCTCCGGGGCGGTGGAATGGAAGTGGGCGCGGCGGTTGGCGAGGTTGTCGAACTGATTCGCCCAGACGGCCCCGGGCGTCTCGGCGGCGATCCGGCCGGACAGCCGCACGTAGTTGCCCGGATCCCGGTAGGGCACGGCCGGCACCGTGCGCACCTCGGCGCCGAGGCTGCGCAGCAGCGCGATCTTCTCCTGGGACTGGGTCTCCGGGATGACGATCAGGCAGCGGTAGCCGCGGGCGTTGCAGAGATGGGCCAGGCCGATGCCGGTGTTGCCGGCGGTGCCCTCCACCACCGTGCCGCCGGGCCTCAGTTCCCCGGAGGCCTCCGCCTCCTGCAGGATGCCGAGGGCGGCGCGGTCCTTGACCGACCCGCCCGGATTCATGAACTCGGCCTTGCCGAGGATCTCGCAGCCGGTGAGTTCGCTGAGGGCCCGCAGCCGGATCAGGGGAGTGCCGCCAACCGCTCCGCTGAATCCATCGCTGATGCGTGAGCTGCCACCCATGGGCCGAGCCTGCGGGTCGTGGTTGCGTGGCCGGATCGTAGGGAACACCCCTAGGGTCGGGCCCAGCGATCCCCGCAGCGATGGGTTCCGCCCTCGAGAGCGCCGCCCTGCACGAGCGACTGCGGGTCATCCGGCGCCGCACCGAGGCCCTGGTGGAACCCCTGGAGCCGGAGGACCTCTGCCTGCAGGGCATGCCGGACGCCAGTCCGCCCAAGTGGCACCTCGGACACACCGCCTGGTTCTTCGAGACCTTCGTGCTGGTGCCCCACCTGGAGGGATGGGAACCCGCCGACAGCCGCTGGAACTACCTCTTCAACTCCTATTACGAGGCGGTCGGCCCCCGTCAGCCCCGCCCCCAGCGGGGCCTGCTGACCCGACCGCCCCTTTCCGCGGTGCTGGCGTGGCGGCATCGGATCGACGAGGGTCTCGTGGCCCTGCTGGAGCAGCTCGACGCGCTGCCGCCCGAGCGATCCGCGGCACTGCGGGAGCTGATCGAGCTGGGGCTGCAGCACGAGCAGCAGCACCAGGAACTGCTGCTGATGGATCTCCTCGACGGCTTCTCCCGCAATCCGCTCGAACCGGCCTACGACGACGACCTGGACCGTCCGCTGGCCAGCGGGGAGGGCCCCAATGACGCCGCAGGGGAGGAATCCGGCTGGTGGTCCCACCCGGGCGGGCTCGTGGAGATCGGCCATGCCGGAGACGGCTTCGCCTTCGACAACGAATCCCCCCGGCACCGGGTGTGGCTCGAGCCCTTCCGCATCGCCCGCCAGCTGGTGACCAATGGCGAGTACGAGGCCTTCATGGCCGACGACGGCTACCGCCGGCCGGAGTTCTGGATGAGCGAGGGCTGGGCGATGGTGCAGGAGCGGGGCTGGAACGCCCCCCGCTACTGGCGCGGGGCATGGGAATTCGGCCTGGCCGGCCGGCGTCCCCGCAATCCGCTGGCGCCGGTGAGGCACCTCAGCTGGTTCGAGGCGGACGCCTACGCCCGGTGGGCCGGCTGCCGCCTGCCCGGCGAGGCGGAGTGGGAGACGGCGGCGGTCGCCGGGGCGCTGAGCGGGACCTTCGGCCTGCTGTGGCAGTGGACCGGCAGTTCCTACCGGCCCTATCCCGGCTTCCGCGCCGCCCCGGGGGCGGTGGGCGAGTACAACGGCAAGTTCATGACCTCCCAGTTCGTGCTGCGGGGCAGCTCCCACCTCACCCCCCCCGGCCACGAACGGGCCACCTACCGGAACTTCTTCGCTCCGGCGAGCCGCTGGATGGCCGCCGGACTGCGGCTGGCCGGCGACGGGATGCCGCAATGAGCAGCCCCGCTCCCGGCCTGCGTTCCCGTCGCGCCGGCTTCCTCGATCTGCACCCGGCACCGGCGGACATGGAGCGGCTGGTGGTGGAGGGCATGGCATGCCGGCCCAAGCGGCTGCCCGCCTGGCTGCTCTACGACGCCGAGGGCTCGCGCTTGTTCGAGGGCATCTGCGAGCAGCCGGAGTACGGCCTGACGCGCACCGAGACGGAACTGCTGGAGCGCCAGGCCGGGGCGATCGCCTCCCTTCTCCGGGCGCTCGATCCCAGTCCCAGGCTGGTGGTGGAGTTCGGCGCCGGCAATGCCCGCAAGGTGGGTCCGCTGCTCGACGCCCTGGCCCCCTCCGCCTACGTGGCGCTCGACATCAGCGCCGACCACCTCCAGCAGGCCTGCCGGGCCCTGCAGCGGCGCCACCCCGCCGTGCCGGTGCTGGGCATCTGCTGTGACTACAGCGGCCTCGAACACCTCCCCGGGCATCCCCTGATCCGGAACCAGCCCAGGCTGGGCTTCTACCCGGGCAGCTCGATCGGCAACTTCGATCCGCCCGCGGCCGCGGCGCTGCTGCGCCAGTTCGGCCGTCTGCTGGGGGAGGAGGGACTGCTCCTGATCGGCATCGACCAGCCCAAGGCCGAGGACCGCATGCTGGCCGCCTACGACGACCGGGCCGGCTGGTCGGCCGCCTTCGCGATGAACCTGCTGGCCCGCCTCAACCGCGAACTGGGGGGCGACTTCGATCCCGCCGCATTCCGTTACCGCGCCTGGTGGGAGGAGGAGCACAGCCGCATCGCCATGGCCCTGGTGAGCCGGCACCCGCAGGAGGTGCGGCTGGCCGGCCGCACCTGGCGCTTCGGAGCGGGGGAACCGCTGATCACCGAGTACAGCGTCAAATACACCCCCGAGGCGTTTCTGGCCCTCGCCCGCAGAGGCGGCTGGAGGCCCCTGGAGCGCTGGAGCGATCCCGCCGGCGATCTTTCCCTGCATCTCCTGCGCCAGGCAGACTCAGGGGGGAACAGCACCATCAGCAGCGCCGGACGATGAGCAGGGAGGAGCAGCGCCGGGCCGTGCGCGGCGTGCGGGAGGGTCTGATCGCCGAACTGGAGGCCGTCTACCGCCGGGCCTTCGACACCATCAGCGAGCAGGACCTCGGCGAGGGGGCCGTGGCCCGTCTGACCCAGCTGCTGCTGCGGTCCCGCGAGGCCGCCATCACCCCCCTGCAGGAGGAGATCGAGGCTCCTCTGATCACCCGGGCTCCCGGTGCCCCGGAACCATGAGGGGCAACTGGCTGGAGGAGCTGGAGGAACGGCTCGAACAGCAACTGGAGTCGTTCCTGCGGTCGAATCCGGAGCAGGAGCAGCTGCTGGCCGAACAGGAGGCGCGCGACCGGCAGCAGAGGCTGCTGCGGGAACGGCGGCGCCTGCGGGACGAAGCCGAACAGCAGCGCCAGGCCCTGCTCGCGCTGGCCGGGGAGATCCGCCAGTGGCAGGAACGGGTGCAACGGGCCCGTCGGGCCGGTGCCGCCGAGCTGGCCGTCCGGGCCGAGGCCCATGTCGCCTCCCTGATGGAGCGCGGACGGGAACGCTGGCGGGTGCTGGGGGAACTCGGTGTGCGCTTCCGGGAGGTGGAGCAGGAGCTCACCACCCTGCGCCGCGGGACGGGCAGCGGCCAGCGCCCTTCCGGCAAGGACCTCGAGACGGCCTGGGCGGAGTTCGAGGCGGAGGAGGAACTGCGGGATCTGCGGCGCCGCATGCAGCTCTGAGCGCGGCCGGATGAAGCTGGCATGAAGACGGAGCGCTGATGGGATTCCTGCTCTCGAAGCTCCTGCCTCTCCTGGTGATGCCCCTCGGGCTGGCCCTGCTGCTGCAGGTGCTCGGTCTGGCGGGCCGCGGCCGGCGCTGGGGCCCCTGGCTCTCGCTCGGCGGCGTGGCGGTGCTGTGGCTGGCGTCCACGCCGCTGCTGAGCCGGCAGATGATCCGCGCCCTGGAGAACCGGGGGGCCGGTCTCACACCCTCCCCTTTGCCGCAGGCGGACGCGGTGGTGGTGCTGGGGGGCGGCCTGCGGCCGGCCATGCCTCCCCGGCGGGGAGTGGAGGTGAACGAGGCGGGGGACCGGCTGCTCACCGGGGTTCAGCTGATCCGGGAGGGGAAGGCTGCGCGGCTCGTCCTCTCCGGCGGTCGGGTGACCTTCCGCAATGACGATCCGGCGCCGGCCGAGGCACGGTCCGCGGCCGTCCTCGCCGGCTGGCTGGGGGTGCCCGAAGGAACCATCCTGGTGAGCGACACCGCCCGCAACACCGCCGAGGAGGCGGTCGCCGTGCAGGAACTGGCGAAACGGTGGAACTGGCGGTCGGTGCTGCTCGTGACGAGCGCATCCCACCTGCCGCGGGCCACCGCCACCTTCCGGGCCCGGACGGACCTGACGGTGGTGCCGGTCGCCTGCGACTTCCTGCTCACCTCGGCGGAACTGGCCGGAGGGCACACCTTCGCCAGCCTCGTGCTGGACCTGATCCCTGACGCCAGGGCTCTGGGGACGACCAGCGACGCGATGCGGGAGGGACTCGGAATGGTCGTCTACCGGCTCCGGGGGTGGAGCTGAGGCGAGGGATCAGCCCTTCGGAGCGGGGGGCGCCAGGCTCACACCCTCCGGCGGCGGGGTGGGATCGGGATCGGCGATCAGCATGTGCTGCAGCACGATCTCGGGACGCTCGCTGTCGCGCCAGCGGATCCGGTAGGCAGGCATCTTGGTGCCGCGGCTGGTGGTCTGCTCGACGGGCTCCATCACCCAGCCACGGCGGGAACGCCCCTGCGGGTTGCGTTTCACCACGGCATCGGCGTGTTTGAAGCGGAAACCGACGCGCTCGCCACTCATGGATTGGGGAGTCTGCCTACTGGAGACGATTATCCCATTGCGTGGGATCCCTCCCCTCCCTGGGGTTCCGGACGGAGCAGGGGGAAAGCGATCACGTCGCGGATGGAGGCGCTGTCGGTGAGCAGCATGGCCAGCCTGTCGATGCCGATGCCGAGGCCCCCGGTGGGGGGCATGCCCACCTCGAGCGCGTGGAGAAAGTCCTCGTCCACGGTCTGGGCCTCGGGATCACCGGCACGGCGGCGCTCCTGCTGGGCCTCCAGCCTCTTTCGCTGCTCCACCGGATCGATCAGCTCACTGAAGGCATTGGCCGTTTCCCTGCCGGCGATGAACAGCTCGAAGCGCTCCACCAGGCCGGGCCGGCTCCGGTGGGGACGGGCCAGGGGAGAGATCTCCACGGGATAGTCCATCACGAAGGTGGGCTGCACCAGGCCGGGCTCCACCCGCTGCTCGAAGGCCTCGTTGAGGAGGCGGCCAACGCTGTCGGCCTCGCCCGGCACCTCCAGGCCCGCGGCGGCCATGGCCGCCGCCGCCTCGCCACGGCCGGCGAAGCTCTCGAAGTCGAGGCCGGTGGCGGAGGCCACCAGTTCGTGCATGGTGACCCGTCGCCAGGGAGGGGTGAGATCGATGGCCGTGCCCTGATAGGTGATTTGGGTGCCGCCGCACACCTGGCGGGCCACCGCGGCGATGAGCTCCTCGGTGAGCTCCATCATGCCGAGGTAGTCGGTGTAAGCCTGATAGATCTCCACCATGGTGAACTCGGGGTTGTGGCGGGTGCTCACCCCTTCGTTGCGGAAGATCCTGCCCAGCTCGTAGACCCGCTCGAACCCTCCCACCACCAGCCGCTTGAGATGCAGCTCGGTGGCGATGCGCAGGGTGAGCGGCAGGTCGAGGGCGTTGTGATGGGTGGAGAAGGGGCGTGCGTCGGCACCGCCGGCCTCGGTCTGGAGGACGGGAGTCTCGATCTCGAGGAAGCCGCGCTCGTCGAGCCAGCGCCGCATCGCGCTCACCAGCCGGGCCCTCCGGCGGAAGGTCTCGCGGGTCTGGGGGGAGACCACCAGGTCGAGATAGCGCTGCCGGTAACGCTTCTCCACGTCGGCCAGACCATGCCACTTGTCCGGCAGGGGCTGCAGCGACTTGGAGAGCATGCTCCAGGTGCGCACCTTCACGGAGAGCTCGCCGCGGTCGGTGCGCCGCAGGGTGCCGCTCACGCCGATCCAGTCGCCGGCATCGACGAGGGTGGTGAGGCGGGAGAACTCCTCCGGCTCGGAGGGATGGGCGGCCCTCAGGGCGGCACGATCGATGAAGAGCTGGATGGTGCCGCTCTCATCGGCGAGGGTGAAGAAGGCCAGCTTGCCCATCACCCGCCTTGTCATCACCCGGCCGGCCACCGCCACCTCCAGGTCCCGCTCCTGGCCGGGGGGCAGATCGGCATGGGCGGCCTGCAGGTCATCCGCGCGGTGGGTGGGGGAGAAGTCCACCGCGTAGGGCCCCTGGCCGAGGCAGCCCAGCTGCCTGGCCTTGTCCAGGCGGGTCTCGCGCAGGTCGGACACGCGGTTCTCCTCAGCCCGCGGCCGCGAGGGGAGTGTCCCCCATGCGCTGGGAGGCGTAGCCCGTGCCGCGAACGGTGAGAATCAGTTCGGGGTTGCGGGGATCGGGCTCCAGCTTGCCCCGCAGCCGTGCCACGTACACGTCCACGACCCGCAGATCGGCGGCCCTGCGGGGGGGATAGCCCCACAGCTGCTCGAGGATCTCGGCGCGGGGGACGACCCGGCCCGGCTCGCGGAAAAGAAGCTCGAGCAGGCTGAATTCCGTGTAGGTGAGGGCGATGCGCTGGCCGTCGCGGGTCACCTGGCGCCGGTTCGTGTCCACCACCAGGTCGCCGACCCTCAGCACGCCGGTGCCGCTGGGCAGCTCCCGCGGCTCCGCGGCGGCGGAGCCGCGGCCCACGCGGCGGAGGATCGTGGCGATCCTGGCCTCGAGCTCCTTGGGGCTGAAGGGCTTGGGCAGATAGTCGTCGGCGCCGAGGTCGAGACCCGCCACCTTTTCCGCGATCGCGTCGAGGGCCGTGAGGAAGATCACCGGCACGCAGGACTCCGCCCGCAGGCGGCGGCAGACGGCGAAGCCATCCAGCTTCGGCAGCATCACGTCGAGGACGACCAGATCCGGCTGATGTTCGTGGAACAGGCGAAGGGCCTCCTCACCGTCTTCGGCGCAGATCACCTGATAGCCGGCCAGCTGCAGACGCATCACCAGGATGCGGCGCACAGCCGGCTCGTCGTCGACCACGAGGAGCGTGGCGCGGGGCTCGGGGCAGGACCCCTGACCGGAGGCCCCCCCTCGCGGCGCACGGTGCTGGGGGCGGTCCTCCACGGTCATGGGCATGGCGCCTTTTGAAGCCGGATGAAGAATTGAAACCTTACCCGTCAGGGCGCCCTCCGGTCAGCCCCCCGGAATCGCCCAAGGCGCCAGCCGCCGGGCATCCCTTAAGCATTTCTTCCGAAAGCGGACAGGGGAGGAATTTCCTGATACCGCCTCAGGGCCAGCGGGCTTCCGCATAGCGGTTCCACTCCCGCTCCGCCCGGGCCAGGGCCTCGTCGCTGGGGATCTGGCCGAGCATCGCCCGCTGCAGGTTGGTGTACACGATGGCCTGGAGACGCTTGATGCCGGGCGTGGCAGGCACCAGCACCCGGGCGTTGTCGAGGGCCTCGGCCGAAAGGATGCGGGCGTCCAGCACCAGCCGGTCCTCCCGGGAGCTCGGTGTCTCCCGGCGCCACCGCTCCCGCAGCCGCCGCAGCGCCGCCGGCGACGAAGGAAGCACGCGGGCCTCCTCGGCGAAGCGGTACTGGTTCTCGGCATTGGTCAGGAAGAGGGCGAAGCTCACCGCCTCCCGGGCCCGTTCGCTGCCGCGCGGCACCACCAGGTTCATCACCGCCACGTTGGCCTCGCCCCCGGGGCCGGTGAGCGGTGGGGACGGCACCGTGTCGGCGGCGATGCCGGGGGCATTGGTGCGGAGGTTGTGGAGGAAATCGGGACCGCTCGCCACCTGCGCCAGTTCCCCCGCCTGGTACAGCTCGATGGCGCGGCGGTAACCCTGGCTCACCACCTCCCGCGGCAGCAGTTCACGCCGGTAGAGGTCGGTCCAGAAGGCGAAGGCGCGGCGGCCTTCCGGCGAGTTGAAGGCGGCGCGGCGGCGCCCGTCGAGGAGCTGCACTCCCATCTGCACCATCGACTCCAGCAGCTCGGCGGAGTCGTCGGGAACGACGGTGACGAACAGGGCGTAGCGGCCGGTGCGGCGCTTCACCGCCTCGGCATAGGCCGGCACCTCCTGCCAGCGGCGGGGCGGCTCCGCGTAGCCGGCCTGGCGGAGCAGCCTGCGGTTCGCCATGGTGACCCGGGCGGTGAGGTACCAGGGGATGGCGAACTGCGCCCCGTCCTGGTTCCCCGACTGCCAGATGGGGGGGAGGTAGTCCCCGGACGCCCCGTCCGGCAGGACGTCCTTCAGATCGAGCAGCCCCCCCTTGCTGGCCAGATTGGCCGCGAAGGGGGGATTCAGATTCACCACATCCGGCGCCGTGCGGGCGAACACCGCGGCCAGCAGCTTGCGCTCCACGGAACTCCACGGCACATCCGTCCAGCGCACCCTGACGCCCGGATGACGACGCTCCCAGGCGGCGATGACCTGGCTCATGTATGGGGTGAAGCGGGGGGCGAGATCGAGGGTCCACACGCTCACCTCGCGCCGGGCCGCGTCTCCCGGGGCGGAACCCTGGCGGCAGCCGGTGACCAGCAGCACCAGGGCCAGCAGGGGGGTGGCCAGCATCTGACGGCGCCGCAGCCGCGGGCCGCGGCAGGAGAGGAAGGACCGGAGAAACAGCATCTTCTTGTTCTTGGCCACGCCGGGGAGCCCTAGGTCCGCCAGCCGTCGGGCAGCCGGCGGCGCCAGAACAGCAGCTGGAGCGAGCAGAGCACGGGGGCCAGCAGGCCGGTGAGGAGGGCCCTCGCCAGCAGCCCATGGAGACCGGCCTGGGAGAGGTCCGTCAGCGTCCATCCCGGAGGGGGGAGCTGGACGGGGGCCGGGACTGCCCGGAGCGCCACGGGACCCTGCAACAGGGCCCATTGCAGCATGAGACTCAGGTCGACCGCCAGGGTTCCCAGCAGGGCCACCAGCCCGAGGTTGAAGCTGCGTTCGATCGGCGGAGGACGGCGTCCGCGGCGCCCCCACCACCAACCCAGCAGAACCAGCGCCGGCAGGGGAGTCACCGGTCCGGGCTGAATTCCATCGAGCAGAAGCCCCAGGGCCGCCCCGGCCAGCGCCCCCTCGGCCGGTCCCGTCTGCAGGGACCAGGGCAGCAGCCACAGCACGGCCCAGGAGGGGGAGATCCCAGCCAGTCTGAGCCAGGCCGGGGAAGCCAGCGTCAGCAGGGGCACCAGCAGTCCCGTGGCGATCCAGGGGGAGGGCGGCCGCGGCAGAGGCATCAGCGCACCAGCACCTGAACCCAGTCCACCGCCTCCACGGGCGCGATCAGCTGCACGATGGCGACCGGCGCCGGGTCGGCGGACTCGTTGACCCTCTGCACCACCCCCACCGGCAGGTTGGGCGGCACCAGGGTGCTCGCCGGCGAGGTCACCACCACGTCGCCGGCGCGGACCTGGGGATCCTTCTCGACGAACCGCAGTTCCGGCCGTTCGCTGCCTGTGCCGGTGAGCAGACCATGGGCGGAGACCCGGTCGACCCAGACCCCGACGCGGCTGGCCGGATCGGTGAGCAGGGTCACCGTGGCGGTGGCGGGGGTGACGGCGGTGATGCGACCGATCAGACCGCCCGGGGCCAGCACCGCCTGCCCCGGGCGAAGCCCCTGCAGGGAGCCGCGACCGAGACGAAGGGTCTGCCACCACCCCGCCGCATCGCGACCGATCACCGGTGCGGGCACCCTCTCCGGATTTCGCTGCTTCAGCTCGAGCAGATCGCGCAGGCGCTGGTTGTCCTTCTCCAGCTGCTGGAGGCGAACGCGGTCATCGAGACGCTGGGCCGACTGGAGCCACTCCCGCTGGGCCGTTCCCGGCCAGAACGGATAACTCAGCAGGGCGTAGAGGTCGGCCACCGGGGCCCCCTTGCTGAGCCGCACCCCGGCCAGGGCGAGCAGCAGCACGAGCCAGGGCCACAGCTGGGTCAACGAACGGACCGCACCGAGGCGGAGCCAGCGGCCGCTCGGCATGGACCTCAGGCCGTCTGCCGGACGAAGTCGGGCGTGTCGAGCACCCTCTCGAGCCTCTTGTAATCCTCGAGCACCATGCCGCAGCCGTTCACCACGCAGAGCAGGGGATCCTCCGCCACGTGGGTGAGGATGCCCGTCTCGTGGCTGATCAGGTCGCAGATCCCACGAACCATGGCCCCGCCGCCGGCCAGCATGATGCCCCGGTCGACGATGTCGGCGGCCAGCTCCGGCGGGGTGCGCTCGAGGGTGCGCTTGACCGCCTCGACGATGACGTTGAGGGGTTCGGCCATGGCCTCGCGGACGTCACCGGCCCGCACGTTGATCGTGCGGGGCAGACCGGAGAGCAGGTGCAGGCCCCGCACGTCCATGGAGGTCTCGTCGTGGGCGTCGTCGGGGAAGGCGGAGCCGATCCGGATCTTGATGTCCTCCGCCGTGCGCTCTCCCACCACCAGGTTGTGCACCTTCTTGAGGTAGACGCCGATGGCGTCGCTGAGCTCGTCGCCGGCCACCCGCACCGACTCGCTCAGCACGGTGCCGCCCAGGCTCAGCACCGCCACCTCGGTGGTGCCGCCGCCGATGTCCACGATCATGGTGCCCACGGGCTCGGTGACCGGCAGGCCGGCGCCGATGGCGGCGGCCACCGGTTCGTCGATCAGGTGCACCTGGCGGGCCCCGGCCAGCCCCGCTTCCCGGACCGCACGACGTTCCACCCCGGTCACGCCGCTGGGGATGCCGATCACGAGGCGGGGGGCCACCACGCCGCGCCCCTCGTTGCCCTTCTGGATGAAGGTCTTGATCATCTGCTCGGCCGCGTCGAAGTCGGCGATCACGCCGTCACGCAGGGGCCGCACGGCGCGGATGTTGCCGGGTGTGCGGCCGAGCATCAGCTTGGCCTCGTTGCCCACCGCCAGGGGGGTGTTGCGCTCGAGGTCGATGGCCACCACCGAAGGCTCCTGCAGCACGATGCCCTTGCCGGACACATACATGAGGGTGTTGGCCGTTCCCAGATCGATGCCGATGTCCCGGGAGAACTGGAAGCGACGGAAAAGCACGGAGGGGGGCGGGGTGGAGGGGCGGATCATAGGGGCAGGGCCCGGCGCGAACCGGCCGCCGGAGAACGTTGGTGTGACGGTGGTGACGGGGGGTGGCACAGGTGGTTCGTGGCTCCCGACCGGGTGCCGCATCATTGATCCACTCGTTCCAGGAGCAGCCCCATGGGCGTCAATTCCGTCACCCTCGTCGGCCGGGCCGGCCGCGACCCCGAGGTGCGTTACTTCGAGTCGGGCAGCGTGGTGGCGAACCTCACGCTGGCCGTGAACCGTCGCAGCCGCGACGACGAACCCGACTGGTTCAACCTCGAGATCTGGGGCAAGCAGGCCCAGGTCGCGGCCGACTATGTGCGCAAGGGCTCCCTGCTCGGCGTGATCGGCTCCTTCAAGCTCGACCGCTGGACCGACCGCAGCACCGGCGAGGAGCGAAGCAAGCCCGTGATCCGGGTGGACCGCCTCGAACTGCTCGGTTCGCGCCGTGACAGCGAGGCGTTCGCCGGTGGCGGCGGCGGTGGCATGGGCAGTGGCGAACCCAGCGAGGAGGAGGTGCCCTTCTGAGCGGGCTCAGGGAACCTGCCGGCGGCGGCGCCAGGTGCGCAGACCGAGCCAGACGAGGCCCGCCAGCGCCGCCACCAGCAGCCCCACCTTGACGATCCGGGCCACCGGCTCGATCCAGAGTTCGACCCTGCTGTAGCCCTCCCCCAGCAGCATCCCGGCGAGGGTGAGAACGAAGGTCCAGATCAGGCTGCCGGCGGTGGTCCAGAGGAGGAACGGCCCCAGGGGCATCATCTCGATGCCGGCGGGCACGGAGATGAGGGTGCGGATGCCGGGCACGAGACGGCCCCAGAACACCAGGGAGCGGCCGTGACGGTTGAACCACACCCGGCTGCGGTGGAGCTCCTGGGGTCGGATCCCCAGCCAGCGGCCATGGCGGCTGAGCCAGTGCTCGATCCGCTGCTCATTGACGAGACGGCCGATGCCGTACCACGGCAGGGCACCGAGCACCGTGCCCAGCAGACCCGCCAACACCACCGGGAGCAGGCCGAGCTTCTGCTGCTGCACGTAGAAGCCCCCGAGCGGCATGATCAGCTCGGAGGGGATGGGCGGGAACAGGTTCTCGAGGAACATGGCCCCGAAGATGGCCCCGTATCCCGCCAGAGGGTTCGCCTCGACGGCGGCTCCGATCAGCTCGGGGAGCCGCTGCACCAGTTCGATCGCCATG
>CAZVPB010000017.1:15141-19954 GCA_964628165.1 uncultured Cyanobium sp. | reverse complement strand
ACCCCCCGCAGCAGTTCCTTCACCGGCTGGGTGATGGTGAGGGCGTTGAACACCGAGCCGAGGATCACCAGCACCCAGATCGAGATGAACACCGCCACGGTCACCTCGCGGGTGAGGGCGGCGCTGGCCAGCACGCTCTCGTTCGGGTTGATGCCCAGCGCCACCACGCCCAGGTAGCGGCCCTTGTCCACCATCGGCACGAACACGTCGGTGACCTGGCCGTCGGGGGTGAGGTGCTGACGGATCAGCGGGTTCTCCGGCCGCCGGCGGATCTCCTCCGGCAGCTCCAGCCGCCGCCGCAGCAGCGCCTCGCTGCCGTCGCCGCCGTCGCCCATCGGGATGCCGAGGGTGATCACCCCGTCGGCGTCGGCGAAGACGATGTAGCGGAGGCTGCGGCTCGACCGCCAGAACCGCTCCGCCACCGTGGTCAGCTCGGCCCGGTCCCCCTGCGCCACCAGGGGCGTCACGTTCGCCGCCAGCAGCAGCCCCAGGTCCCGGGCGTAGCGGGTGTCGTACATGCGGGCGTCCCGCTGGATGCCGTTCAGCGCGAAGAAGGTGATGCCCGTCATCAGCAGGCTCACCACCAGCGTGGCCACCGCCAGCAGCTTGGTCTGGAGGCTGAACTCCGCCCACCAGCTGGCCAGCCGCCGCCGCAGCACCGCCAGCCAGCCTTCGCCGGCCGCCCCGGCCGCCTCAGTCGCCGCGGTGGCCGCCTCGGCGCTCATCGGGCCGGCAGCGGCACCGTCGTCCGCACCTGGTGGCCGATGTCGCGCCGGTAGGTGATGCCCTCGAAGCGCACCCGCGCCAGGCCGGCGTAGGCCCGCGCGAAGGCGGCGTCGAAGTCGGCCGCCTGGGCCACCATCGCCAGCACCCGCCCTCCGGCGGTCACGGTGGTGCCGTCCGGCGCGCGGCGCGTGCCGGCGTGGAAGAGCTGCAGGTCTTCGCCCACCGTGATGTCCGTGTCGATCGCATCGCCCTGCCGCACCGTGCCCGGATAGCCGGCCGCCGCCGCCACCACGCAGGCGCTGCAGCCGGGGGCGACCGTGAGGGCCGGCGCCTCCGCCAGCCGGCCCCGGGCGCAGGCGGCCAGCACCGCCGCCAGCTCCGGCCCCAGCAGCGGCATGAGCGTTTCGCACTCGGGGTCGCCGAAGCGGCAGTTGAACTCGATCACCTTCGGCCCGGCTTCGGTGAGCATGAGGCCGGCGTAGATCACGCCGCGGTAGTCGATGCCCCGCCGCCGCAGCGCCGCCAGGGTGGGTTCGAGCACCTCCCGCCGCACCTGCTCCAGGCCGGCCGCGTCCAGCAGCGGCGCCGGCGCGTAGGCCCCCATGCCGCCGGTGTTGGGGCCGGTGTCGCCCTCGCCGATGCGCTTGTGGTCCTGGGCCGGCGGCAGCACCACCATCGCGCGGCCGTCGGTGAGGGCGAACACCGACACCTCCGGTCCGCTCAGCCGCTCCTCCAGCACCAGGGCCGCGCCGGCCTCGCCGAAGCGCCCCGCGAACGCCTCCCGCACCGCCGCCGCCGCTTCCTCCATCGATTCCGCCACCGTGACCCCCTTGCCGGCCGCCAGGCCGTCGGCCTTCACCACCGGCGGCCGCTCCAGCCGCTCCAGCAGGGCCAGGGCCTCCGCCTCGCCCGTGGCGCTCCAGTGGGCGGCGGTGGGAATGGCCGCCTCCTCCATCAGTTCCTTGGCCCAGCGCTTGCTCGCCTCCAGCCGGGCGCCGTCGGCGCCGGGGCCGAACACCGCCAGGCCCGCCGCCCGCAGATCGTCCGCCAGGCCCGCCGCCAGCGGCGCCTCCGGCCCCACCACCACCAGCTCGACGCCATGCTCCCGGCAGGCCTGCCGCAGCGCGGCGGCGTCGGTCTCGGCGATGGGCAGCGCGGCGCAGCCCGGCAGCAGGTGGGTGCCGCCGTTGCCGGGCGCCACCCACACCGTCTCCACGCCGGGGCAGCGGGCCAGGGCCCAGGCGAGGGAATTCTCGCGGCCGCCGCCGCCCACCACCAGGATCCGCCGCGGCGTCGGCAGCGGTTCGGCGGGTTCGGTCGGGGAGGTGGCGGCCATGGCCGGTGCAGGGAGCGGTGGGCGGGGCGGTGTCCCCTAGGTTGAGCGTTCGCCGCCGCGGCGGCCCGTCGTCGACCGATGCCATTCTCCGCGACCGCCGCCGCCGCCGCGTTGCTGGCCCTCGCCGCGCCGCTGCCGGCCCGGCTGGCGATGGAGCCGCCGGCCCCCCTCGAGCCATCAGCCCCTCTCGAGACGGCCCCCGCCGGGCTGGCCCCCGCTGCCGGTCCGGGTGCCGCCGCCGGACCGCCGCCGCCGCTGCCGGAGGAGGAATTCGTGGCGATCCTCGAGCGGGGCGACCTCGACGAGCTGGCCGCCACCTGCCCCCTGCTCATCGACGCCGGCGACCAGGCCCGCCTGCGCCGCCTCCACGCGCGCCTGGTGGAGCTGCACCCCAGCCCCCAGCCCTATGAGGTGGTGATGGCCGATGCGGAGGTGCTGCTGAACTGCGCCGCGCCCCAGGCGGCCCTCACCGTGCTCGACCGCTTCGGGCCGGCGCCCGGACCGCGCCGCCAGGCCTGGCTGGAGCTGCAGTGGCGGGCCGCCACCGCCGCCCTCGACCACCGCCGCGCCGCCCTCGCCCTCGAGCGCCTCGGCGGCAACCGCCTCTCGGGGCTCACCGGCCGCGATCTGCCCCTGCGGCCCCGGGACGACGGCACCATCCCCCGCCGCCCCGCCCTCGACCTGCTGGCGGACCACCTCGAGGCCCGGGGCTTCCCCCAGGCGGCCGGGGAGGTGCTGCTGGCCGCCCGGCTGCCGGGGGTGGAGGGGGCCCAGCGGCTGCGCCGCGCCGCGGCTCTGCTCGACACGCTGCCGCTGGAGGAGCGGGCGGCCCTGCTGGAGGCGGCCCTGGAGCAGGCCGCGGCCGTGGAGGCCTGGGGCCTGGTGACCGAGCTGCTCGATGAGCAGGAGGGCTACCCCTCCGCCCGGGAGCAGGCGCGGGAGCGCCGTCTGCGCCTCAGCGACCGCCTCGACGACGCCTACGGCGAATGGCGCCTGCGGCGCCAGGACCCCGCCGCCGCGGACCGGGCCCGCGAGCTGGAGGAGATGCTGCGCTCGCCACGCGATCCCGGCGGCCACGCGCCGCCGCCGCCGGAACCCCTGCCATGAGCGACTTCTCCCCGGGACCCCTGCTCCACGAGGGCAAGGCCAAGCGCGTGTATGCCACCGGCAGTCCCGAGAGGGTGGCGGTGGAGTTCAAGGACGACGCCACCGCCTTCAACGCCGCCAAGAAGGCTTCGCTGAGCGGCAAGGGGCCGCTCAACTGCCGCATCTCCGCCCTGCTCTTCGAGCAGCTGGAGGCGGCCGGCATCCCCACCCACTTCCTCGGCCTGCTCGGCGAGCGCTGGATGCTCGCCCGGGCGGTGCGGATCGTGCCGCTGGAGCTGGTGGTGCGCAACGTGGCGGCCGGATCCCTCTGCCGCCAGATGCCGGTCGAGGCCGGCACCCCCCTCGATCCGCCGCTGCTCGACCTGTACTACAAGGACGACGCCCTCGGCGATCCGCTGCTGAGCGAGGCCCGCCTGGCCCGTCTCGATCTGGCCGCGCCAGAGGAGCTGGAGCGGATGCGGAGCCTGGCCCTGGCGGTGAACGACTGCCTCCGCGGCCTCTTCGCCCGGGTGGATCTCACCCTGGTGGACTTCAAGATCGAGGTGGGCACCACCGGGGCCGGCGAACTGGTGGTGGCCGACGAGATCAGCCCCGACACCTGCCGCCTCTGGGACCGCCGCAGCGGCGACGCCGACGGGCGCATCCTCGACAAGGACCGCTTCCGCCGCGATCTCGGCGGCGTGGTGGAGGCCTACGGGGAGGTCCTCAAACGGGTCCAGGGGGTGTGTCCCGAACCGAGGTTCTGCGGGTAAGGTCTCCCCAATTTGCGGCTGGGCCGCTTCGAGGGAGTCCTTCCATGGCTGGCGCAGGCCAACGCATGTCGCCTTTCCTTCTCCGCAACGCCGTCCAGCTGGGATTCGCGGCCACCCTGCCGCTGCTCGCGCCGACCCTGCTGGAGGCGGGGCGGGTGCATGCGGAGGAACAGCCCCCTGCCGCCGCTTCCCTCGCCCAGGCGCCGGAGGAGGGGGACATGGCGCCCGACCCCGCCGCTGAACCCGGGGCCGAACCTGCCCCCGCCGACGAAGCCGGGCCCGCGACCCCGGAGCCTCCCGCCGGCGAATCCCCCACCGAACCCGAGGGCGTGCCTCCCGAGGCTGTGCCTCCCGAGGCGGGCCCCCTGCCCGATGGCGCCACCCCCGAGATCACCCCGCCCGAGCAGCAGGAACCGCGGGCGCGCCTCAGTGAGATCGTGATCGAGGGCCTCGAGGGCCATCCGGAGCGCCAGCGGATCGAGCAGGCCGCCTACGCCGCCCTCACGGTGGTGCCCGGCAGCCAGGTGACCCGCAGCGAACTGCGCAAGGACCTCGCCGCCGTCTACGCCACCGGCTGGTTCTCCGACGTGCGCATGGACCCCGTCGATGTGCCCGGCGGCGTGCGGCTGGTGGTGCGCGTCACCCCCAACCCGGCCCTCACCAGGGTGGAGATCCTCCCTCCGGACGTGAAGCTGCCGCAGGAATACGTGGAGGAGGTGTTCGCCGGCGACTACGGCCGCACCATCAACCTGGTGACGGTGCAGAACCGCATCAACGAACTGCAGAAGTGGTACGCCGACCAGGGCTATTCCCTGGCGCGGGTGACGGGGCCGGCCCGGGTGAGCCCCGAGGGGGAGATCCAGCTCACCGTGCGCCAGGGCATCGTCGAGGG
>CAZVPB010000017.1:0-15041 GCA_964628165.1 uncultured Cyanobium sp. | reverse complement strand
CACCAACGAGAACGGCAAGCCGGTGCGCGGCAAGACCAAGGAATGGGTGATCACCCGGGAGATCTCCCTCAAGTCCGGCGACATCTTCAACCGCCAGAACCTCGAGGAGGACCTCCGCCGCCTCTACGGCACCGGCCTCTTCAGCGACGTGAAGGTGACCCTGCGGCCCTCCACCGACGACCCCGGCCGCGTCACGATCGTGCTCGGCATGGTGGAGCAGTCCACCGGCTCCCTCTCCGGGGGCATCGGCTACAGCCAGAGCCAGGGGGTGTTCGGCCAGGTGCAGGTGCAGGAGAGCAATCTCCTCGGCCGGGCCTGGAACCTGGCCACCAGCTTCACCTACGGCCAGTTCGGCGGTCTCTTCGACCTCACCCTCACCGATCCCTGGATCAAGGGGGACCGCTACCGCACCGGTCTGCGGCTGAAGGCCTTCTTCTCCCGTGAGGTGCCCCAGGTCTTCCAGAGCAACGACAACGGCGACATCCTCACGGCCAGGGACTTCTACGAGGCCCCCGGCACGAAGGTGGCCTACAACATCGACAGCCGCAACAACCCCCTCGACCGCGACTTCGACTCCGTCGATGAGGCCCGCGGCGCCGACGACAACATCAGCTGGTTCGACGTGGACGGCGGCTCGATCGTGCTGCAGCGCGCCGGCGGCAACGTCCAGCTGGTGCGGCCCCTCAACGGCGGCGACCCGTTCAAGAAGGCCCCCTGGACCCTCATCCTCGGTCTGAGCGGCCAGCAGGTGCGGCCGATCGACTTCTCCGGCAACACGCGCCGCTTCGGCATCGCCGAGCAGGACCTCGACGACAACGACGACCGGGTGCCCACCGACTCGATCATCTGCGTGGCCTACAACTGCGCCAGCAGCAACACCCTGGTGGGACTGCGGCTGGCCGCCACCCGCAACCTGCTCGACGACCCCCGCAACCCCACCCGCGGCTCCTTCCTCAGCCTCGCCACCGAGCAGTTCGTGTCGGTGGGGGAGGACTCCCCCACCTTCAACCGCCTGCGGGCCAGCTACACCTTCTACATCCCGGTGAACTGGATCAAGTTCTACCGGGGCTGCCGTCCCAAGCCGGGCGAGCCCGAGGACTGCAGGCAGGCCCTCGCCTTCAACTTCTCCGCCGGCACCAACATCGGCGACCTGCCCCCCTACGAGGCCTTCTGCATCGGCGGCGGCAACTCGGTGCGGGGCTACTCCGACTGCGACCTGGGGGTGGGCAAGAGCTTCGGGGAGTTCACGGTGGAATACCGCTTCCCGATCTTCCGCATCCTCAGCGGCGAGCTCTTCTTCGATGCCGGCACCGCCTTCGGCACCCAGGACGACGTGCAGGGCAACCCGGGCGAGCTGCTCGACAAGCCCGGCAACGGCTTCTCGGTGGGCACCGGTGTGATCGTGACCACGCCGGTGGGGCCGCTGCGGCTCGAGGTGGCCAGCCGCGACTTCACCGGCGACTGGCGCTTCAACCTCGGCGTGGGCTGGAAGTTCTAGTGAACGGCTGGCCCGACGACTACCGGCAGGCCTTCACCCTCGCCTCCGCCGTCGAACGGCGGGGGGTGGGCCTGCACGGCGGCGGGAGCTGCCGGGTGCGGCTGGCCCCGAGCGAGCGCCCCGGCTACCACGTCGGCTGGCTCGATGCCCCCCATCTGCCCCTGCGGCAGCTCGGACCGGACCAGGTGTGCGACACCCGCCTCTGCACCGCCCTGCGGCTGGGGGAGCGGCGGCTGGCCACGGTGGAGCACCTGCTGGCGGCCCTCGCCGGCACCGGCGTCAGCCAGGCGGAGATCCACGTGGAGGGGGATGAGGTGCCCCTGCTCGACGGTTCGGCCCTGCCCTGGGTGGAGGCGATCGCCGAGGCGGGCCTGCGGCCGGCCGGCGAGCGGCAGGGGCCGAAGGTCCCCGCCGGGCCGCTCACGGTGAGCCGGGGCTCCAGCTTCGCGGTGGTGCTGCCGGCCGAGGAGTTCCGCGTGGCCGCCGCCGTGGAGTACCCCCAGCCCGCCATCGGCTCCCAGTTCCTCTCCCTCCCCCTCACCCCGGGCCGCTTCGTGGCCGAGATCGCCCCGGCCCGCACCTTCGGGTTCCGCGAGCAGGTGGATCAGCTGCGGGCGGCCGGCCTGATCCGCGGCGGCGCCCTCGACAACGCCCTGGTGTGCGACGGCGACCGCTGGCTCAACCCGCCCCTGCGGTTCGAGGACGAACCCGTGCGCCATAAGCTCCTCGATCTGCTGGGCGACCTGGCCCTGGTGGGGTTCCCCCGTGCCCAGGTGTTCGTCTACCGCGGCTCCCATGGCCTCCACACCGACCTCGCCGCCGCCCTCGGCACCCCCGCCCCCCAGCCCGTCCTCTCCGCCTGAGCCCTTGACCGCCCCCACCGCCGTCGCCGCCGCCGATGCCCCCGCCGCCGCCAGCGGCGAGGTGCTCACCCACGAGCAGATCCTCAACCTCCTGCCGCACCGCTATCCCTTCGCCCTGGTGGACCGGGTGATCGCCCACGAGCCCGGCCGCTCCGCCGAGGCGATCAAGAACGTCACCCTCAACGAGCCCCAGTTCCAGGGCCATTTCCCCGGCCGGCCCCTGATGCCCGGCGTCCTGATCGTGGAGGCGATGGCCCAGGTGGGGGGCCTGATCGTGACCCAGATGCCCGACCTGCCCAAGGGGCTCTTCGTGTTCGCCGGCATCGACGGCGTGCGTTTCCGCCGGCCGGTGGTGCCCGGCGACCAGCTGCGCATCCGCTGCGAACTGCTCAGCCTCAAGCGCCGCCGCTTCGGCAAGGTGCGGGCCGAGGCCACCGTGGACGGTGAACTCGTGTGCTCCGGGGAGCTGATGTTCTCCCTGGTGGACTGAGCCGATGAGCAGCGCAGCCACCGCCCCCTCGGTGCACCCCACCGCCGTGGTCGATCCGGCCGCCCGGCTCGCCGCCGGCGTGGAGATCGGTCCCTACGCGGTGATCGGCGCCGAGGTGGAGATCGGCGAGGGCACCCGCATCGGTCCCCACGCGGTGCTCGACGGACGGGTGCGGCTGGGGCGGGACAACCGCGTGTTCCCCGGCGCCTGCATCGGCCTCGAACCGCAGGACCTCAAGTACGGCGGCGCCCCCACCGAGGTGGTGATCGGCGACGGCAACACCATCCGCGAGTGCGTCACCATCAACCGCGCCACCCACGACGGCGAGCAGACGCGCCTGGGCAGCGGCAACCTGCTGATGGCCTACAGCCACATCGGCCACAACTGCCGCCTCGGCGACCGGATCGTGATCGCCAACGGGGTGGCGGTGGCGGGCCATGTGGTGATCGGCGACCGGGCCGTGATCGGCGGCGTCCTCGGCATCCATCAGTTCGTCCACATCGGCACCCTGGCGATGGTGGGCGGCATGAGCCGGATCGACCGCGACGTTCCCCCCTTCATGACCGTGGAGGGCCATCCGGGCCGGGTGCGGGCGCTCAACAAGATCGGCCTGCGCCGCAGCGGCATGGCCGAGCGCCATGGCGGCGCCGAGCTGCGGGAGCTGCAGGAGATCTGGACGCTGATCTACCGCAGCGACCTGGTGCTGGCGGAGGCGCTCCGCCGCGCCCGCCAGCGGCCTCAGCCGCTGCTGCCCGCCGCCGAGGAGCTCTGCAGCTTCCTCGAGGCCTCGGTCGGCCCCGGCCGCCGCGGGCCGCTGCCGGCCCAGCGCTGATGGTGCGCCTGCTGGTCAGCACCGGCGAGGTGTCCGGCGACCTCCAGGGCAGCCTGCTGATCGCCGCCCTGCACCGCGAGGCCGAACGCCGCGGCCTGCCGCTCGAGGTGGTGGCCCTCGGCGGGCCCCGCATGGCCGCCGCCGGGGCCGAACTGCTGGCCGACACGGTGCGCCTCGGCGCCATCGGCCTGTGGGAGGCGGTGCCGCTGGTGCTGCCCACCCTGCGGCTGCAGGCACGGCTGCGCCGCTGGCTCGCCGCCCATCCCCCCGACGGGGTGGTGCTGATCGACTACATGGGCGCCAACGTGAAGCTCGGCCTCCAGCTCAAGCGGCACACCCCCGAGGTGCCGGTCACCTACTACATCGCCCCGCAGGAGTGGGCCTTCCGCCTGGGGGAGGGGGGCACCACCCGCCTGATCGGCTTCAGCGACCGCATCCTCGCCATCTTTCCCGACGAGGCCCGCTTCTACGCCGAGCGCGGGGCGCGGGTGAGCTGGGTGGGCCATCCCCTGCTCGACACCCTCGCCGAGGCTCCTTCCCGTGAAGAGGCGCGGCGCCGGCTGGGGCTGCCGGCCGGGGCGCCGGTGCTGCTGGTGCTGCCCGCCTCGCGGCGGCAGGAGCTGCGCTACCTGCTGCCGGCGATGGCCCAGGCCGCCGCCCTGCTGCAGCAGCGCGATCCTTCCCTCGAGGTGCTCGTGCCCGCCGGCCAGGCCGGCTTCGAGGCCCCCCTCGAGCAGGCCCTCGCCGCCGCCGGCGTCCGCGGCCGCGTCATCGCCGCCGCCGGTGCCGACGGACTGCGCCCCTTCCTCTTCGCGGCGGCCGACGCCGCCCTCACCAAATCCGGCACGGTGAACCTCGAACTGGCCCTGCGGGACGTGCCCCAGGTGACCGGCTACCGGGTCAGCCGGCCCACCGCCTTCCTCGCCCGTCACCTGCTCCGCTTCAACGTGCCCCACATCTCGCCGGTGAATCTGGTGCTGCGGGAGCGGCTGGTGCCGGAACTGCTCCAGCACGATTTCGAGCCCGCCGCCATCGTGGCCGCCCTCGAACCGCTGCTGCGCCGGGACAGTCCGGAACGGGCCCGGATCCTGGAGGGCTACGGGCGGCTGCGGCGGGAACTGGGGGAGCCCGGCGTCACCGGCAGGGCCGCCTGCGCCATCCTCGACGCGGTCGCCCCCACCGCCGTCCCGCAGGACTCCCCATGCGCCTGAGTGCCCTCCTCGTCGCCGTCTGTCTTTTCCTCCTTCCCGCCGCCCCGGCCTGGGCCGCCACCCAGGTGGCCGTCCTGGCCGGCGGGTGCTTCTGGTGCCTCGAGCACGACCTGGAGGTGTTGCCCGGCGTGCTCGACGTCCAGAGCGGCTACAGCGGCGGCACCACCCAGCGGCCCACCTACAAGCAGGTGTCGGCCGGCGGCACCGGCCACCAGGAGGTGGTGCGGGTGCACTTCGACGACACCCGCCTCTCCTACGACACCCTGCTGCGCGCCTACTGGCGCAACGTGGATCCCCTCGATGGCGGCGGTCAGTTCTGCGACCGCGGCACCTCCTACCGTCCGGTGATCTTCACCACCACCGAGGCCCAGGCCGCGGCGGCCCGCCGCAGCCGTGACGCCGCGGCGCGGGAACTGGGGGTCGCGGCCGGACGGCTGGCGGTGGACATCAAGCCCCTCGTCCGCTTCTGGCCCGCCGAGACCTACCACCAGGACTACGCACGCCGCAATCCGGTGCGCTACAAGGTGTACCGCTGGAACTGCGGCCGCGACGCCCGTCTCGACGCCGCGTGGGGCGAGCGGGCCCGCTCCAGCCGCCCCTGGCGGGAACCCTGACTTCCCATCTCCCTTAGCATCCGACGAGCGACGCGTCGCCTCGAGTATGTATCTCCTGACCATCCGGGACGGCCTCCAGACCCGCCACATCGGTCCCTACCCCTCCCCGAAGCAGGCCGCCGACGACCTCGACGCCCTGCTGGCCGACTGCAGCGAGCGGGCCCGCTGGCAGATCCACGAGCTCGAGGCGCCCGCCGCGGCCCGCGACGGCGGGCGGCCGGGCCTCGAGGGTTCCCCGCCGGTGGCGGCCTGAACGGGCCATCACTCCCCGCTGCGGGGATAGCCCCGCAGCAGGCCGCTCTCGATCATCAGGCCCACCCCCAGGTTGATCAGGATCAGGCCCAGCACGCCGTACCAGAACCAGGGGCCGGCCTGGGGCACCGGCTGTTCGGCGCCGGCGGCGCTGGCCAGACTCGCCCAGGTGCGCAGGCCCTTGCGGATCACCGCCTCGCCGAACAGGCACAGACCCGCCGGCAGCAGCAGCACCCCCAGCTGGGCCTTCACGTACCAGCGGATCTTGCGGACGGCCATCGGGGAGGGGCGGAGGCCGCCAGGCTACGGAAGCGGCCTCAGGCCGCCGCTCCCGCGCAGATCCACTCCACCAGGGTGCGCACCCCCCAGCCGGTGGCGCCCGCCGGGTCCTCGCCCCGCCCCTTCTCGCTCCAGACCGTGCCGGCGATGTCGAGGTGGGCCCAGGGCAGCCCCTCGCCCACGAAATCCCGCAGGAAGAGGGCCGCGGTGATCGACCCGCCGGCCCGCGGGCCGGTGTTCTTGAGGTCGGCCAGGCCGCTCTTGAGGCCCTCCTTGTAGGACGACCGCAGCGGCATCCGCCAGACGTTCTCCCCGGCGGCGCGGGAGGCGGTCTCCAGGGCCTCGGCCAGGTCGTCGCTGCTGCTCCAGAGGCCGGCCATCTCGTCCCCCAGGGCCACCACGCAGGCGCCGGTGAGGGTGGCCAGGTCGACCACCGCGTCGGGCTCCAGGCGGCAGGCATACACCAGGGCGTCGGCGAGGGTGAGGCGCCCCTCGGCGTCGGTGTTGTTGATCTCGATCGTCTTGCCGTTGGAGGCGGTGAGGATGTCGCCGGGATGGACGGCGCCGCCGCTGATCATGTTCTCGCAGGCGGCCACGATCACGTGCACCTCCACCCCCGCCGGCCGCCGCTGGGCGATGGTGCGGGCCGCCCCGAGCACGGCGGCGCTGCCGCCCATGTCGTACTTCATCATCTCGATCTGGGAGCCCGCCGTCTTGAGGTTGTAGCCGCCGGAATCGAAGGTGAGCCCCTTGCCCACCAGCGCCACCCGCCGCCGCACCTCGCCCGCCGGCCGGTAGGTGAGGTGGATGAACTTGGGGGGCAGGTCGGACCCCTGGGTCACCCCCAGGTAGGCCCCCATGCCGAGGGCCTCGCAGTCGGCCCGCTCGAGCACCTTCAGTTCGAGGCCGAAATCCCGGGCGATGCCCGCGGCGGTGTCGGCGAGGGCCTGGGGGGTCAGCACGTTGGGGGGTGCCGCCACCAGCTGCCGCGCCAGCTCCACGCCGGCACAGGTGGCCTCCACCGGATCCAGGCCCTCGGCGGCTCCTTCGGCCAGGCCCAGCAGGGCGATCCGCCGCGGCCGCGGCTCGGGGTCGGCCTCGCTGCGGAACCGCTGGTCCTTGTAGAGGGAGAGTCGGGCGGCCACCGCCATCGCCGTGGCTGCACCCACCGGCTCGAGCCCCTCCACCGGGAAGAGCAGGCCCACCTCCTCGCCGGCGGCGGCCGCAGCGCCGCGCACGCCGGTGGCCACCGCCGCCCGCAGCGCCGTGGCGTCGAAGCCCGCGGGCTCCCCCAGCCCCACCAGCACCAGGGTCTGGGGGGTCTCGCCGAGCCGCTGGAGGGTCACGCATTCGCCGGGCTTGCCGCGGAAGCGGCGGCGCTCCAGCAGGTCCTCGAGGCCGGCGCCGAACCGCTGGCTCAGGGCCGGGCGAGCCGGGTGGCCCTCGCCGGCGAACACCCCCACCACCAGGGTGTCGCCGTCGAATTCCGCCAGGGCAGCGGCGGAGCGGTCGGCCTCCCCGCCGCCGCTGGGGATGGGACAGTGAAACTCCATGCTCCCGGCGCCAAAAGCGCCGCGATCGTAGCCATCGCCTCCCGCCGCCCCGGCCTCAGACCGGGTCGCTGGTGAAGGGGGTGGCCCAGCGGCCGCGGGTCTCCTTGTTGAACGGCGGCTGCCAGCGGCGGATCATCGCCGCCTCCAGGGCCCGGCGCGGCCGGGTCGCGGCGGGCACGTCGCTCCAGAAGCGGATGCTGAGCCGCGGCCTCAGGTCCGCCCGCCGCAGCGCCTCGGTGTAGGCCGCCAGGTAGCCCTTGCAGTCGTGGTCGCCCTTCCAGCGCCGGTCGGCCCGGGCCGTCTCGCCCACGTAGAGGAGAAGCGGCGGCGAGGGATCCGGCGGGCGGTCGATCACCAGGTAGAGGGCGGCCCCCTGCTGGGGCGCGGCGGGCCAGCGCCAGAAGGAGAGGCTCTGGGGCTGCAGGGAGAGGGGATCGAGGCGGGCGGCCCGCTGGCCCGGATCCGGGGGACCCGGATCGCCCGCTTCCCCGGCGAAGAGCCCCCCCTGGCGGGGGGCCGGATCGGCCGGCCCGGCCCCCGCGGCCGCGGCGGCGGCGAAGAGGGGCCCCTGGTGGGCCGCCAGCCGCCGCTGCCACTCCAGCAGCTGGCGGCGGAGCAGGGGCGGTGGTGCGGGCCCCGCCGCCGGGCCGCTGCCGGCACCGCCGCCGAACAGTTCCCCCTGCCGCGCCCCGGGGCTCACTGCCCCCGCGGCCGCGAGGGGGGCAGCTCGGGACCGGCGGGGCCCGCCTCGAAGGACACCCGGCCGATCCACTGCTCGACCACCTCCGGCGGGAAGCGCAGGCGCAGCTGCAGATCCGCCAGGTCGCGGAAGGGACCGCGCGCCCGCTCCCGCTGCAGCCGCCGCAGCCGCTCCGGCGAGAGGCCCGGCAGCGTGGCCAGCTCCGCCGCGCCGGCCCGGTTGAGGCGCACCGGCCGGGGCCGGGGGGCGGCGGTGTCCGGGTACCAGCGGAACTCCAGCACCGGCAGCCAGCCCCGCACCCGCTCCGCCCCGGCGCCGAGCACCTGCTCCAGGTCCTCCGGTCCGCTGAGCTGGATGCCGCCGGCCTGGAGGCGCATCAGCAGATCCACCTGATCGGCGCCGCAGCCCGGCAGCCGCAGCCAGTCGGCGGCGGTGGCGCGGTTCACGTCCAGCCGCCAGCCCAGGGCCGCGGCCCGCTCCACCTCCTCCGGATCGCGGAAGCGCAGCGCCGGATCCTGGGAGAGCCTCAGCCGCAGCAGATCGCTTTCCACCTGCTCGTCCACCCCCGGCTCGGGAGAGGGCCGAGCCGGCTTCGCGCGCGGCCCCGGCGGGTCCGCCGCCGGCGCGGGCAGCTGGCCGGTGGCGATCAGCAGACGCCGGGCCAGGGGGTCCAACCAGTGGCGCCTGGCCATGGGGGCGTCGGCTCTCCACGTCGGGCCAGAAATTAACCGGTCGGTCCCGGCGCCCGCTAGTCGATGAAGCCGAGCCGCTGGCCGATCACCGCCGCATGGGCCCGGTCCCGCGCCTCCAGCTTGTCGAAGAGCGAACGGGCATGGGTCTTCACCGTGTCCACCGAGAGGTAGAGACGATGGGCGATGTCGGCGTTGCTCCTTCCCTCCGCGATGCCCTCCAGCACCTCCAGCTCCCGGGGACTGAGGTGGGGGACGGCGGGCCGGCCGTCGGCGCGCGGGCGCAGGGCGGCGTGGATCTCCCCGTCGATGTAGGTGTCGCCGCTGCAGAACGAGCGGAGGGCGGTGAGATCCTGACCCAGTCCGATGCGGGACTCGAGCAGCAGCACTTCGCAGCAGGCCTCGATCGCCTGCCGCAGCCGGGCGAGCCGGTGCCTGCGGCTCACCACCATGAACACCCGGGTGAGGGGGTGGAACTGCTTCACGGCCACCGCCATGGCGATGCCGCAGCCCTGTTCGAGCAGGTCGCTGGCCACCAGCAGATCGGGGCGTTCCCGCTTCACCAGGGCCAGCCCTTCGGCCGCGGTGGTGGCCGCCCCCAGGATCCGCGCCGGTTCGCGGATCAACCCGACCCAGAGGCCCAGGGCGGTGCCGCTGCCCTGGCAGAGCACGACGCGGGCGTTGCCGATCAGCCGGGCGGCCCGCTCCTGGTTCTTGCGCATGCTGGCCAGGCGGGGGGTGAAGTCCACGGCTTCAGGGCGCCGGTCGCCGGCGCGGGCGGGGACCCCCAAAGATGGCTACGGCTGGCCACGGTGGATCCTTCGATGCGTGGATCCGCACTCCCGCGGCCCGGTTCCGCTGCCCAGAATTCTTCCACCGTCGAATGCGCCGCCCCATGCCCTTCTTCGACTCCGAGATCGTTCAGGACGAAGCCCGGCGGCTCTTCACCGACTACCAGCAGCTCATGCAGCTGGGGGGCGATTACGGCAAGTTCGACCGGGAGGGCAAGAAGCTCTACATCGACCGGATGGAGGAGATGATGGAGCGGTACCGGGTGTTCATGAAGCGCTTCGAACTCTCGGACGACTTCCAGGCCAAGCTCACGGTGGAGCAGCTGCGCACCCAGCTCGGCCAGTTCGGTCTCACTCCCGAGCGGATGTTCGAGCAGATGCACCAGACCCTCGAGCGGATGAAGAGCGAACTACGATCCGCCCCCTGATCGGGCGCGCCGCACGGGCGTCGGGGCCATGGCGAGCGAATCCTGGAGTCTGCCGGCGGGGCTGGGGCGAGGCGTGGCCGACCTCTTTCCCTGCGGCGACCCGGCCGATCCCGACGCCTCCCTGGCGGCCCGCCTGGAGAAGGGCGGCAGCGGCGGCCGGCCCCTGCGGGTCAAGCTCGGCATCGACCCCACCGGCACCGACATCCATCTGGGCCACGCGCTCCTGTTCCGCAAGCTGCGGGCCTTCCAGGACGCCGGCCACACCGCCGTGCTCATCATCGGTGACTTCACGGCCCGCATCGGCGATCCCACCGGCAAAAGCACCACCCGCGTGCAGCTCAGCGCCGCCGAGGTGGAGGCCAACGCCGAGACCTATCTGGTGCAGCTGGGCCTGGGGCAGCCGCCGGAGCGGTCGCTGCTGGATTTCGCCACGCCGGGCCGGCTCGAGGTGCGCCGCAACAGCGAGTGGCTGGCGGCCATCGACCTGCCGCGGGTGATCGAACTGCTGGGGCTCACCACGGTGGGCCAGATGCTGGCCAAGGAGGATTTCGCCAACCGCTACGGCGCCGGCACGCCGATCAGCCTGCACGAATTCCTCTATCCCCTGCTCCAGGGCTACGACTCGGTGGAGGTGGAGGCCGACGTGGAGCTGGGCGGCACCGACCAGAAGTTCAACGTGGCGATGGGCCGCGACCTGCAGCGGCACTTCGGCCAGCGGCCCCAGTTCGGCATGCTGCTGCCGATCCTGCCCGGCACCGACGGCGTGCAGAAGATGAGCAAGAGCCTCGGCAACGTGGTGGGTCTGCTCGAGGATCCCCTCTCGATGTACTCCAAGCTCGAGAAGGTGCCGGACGCGGCGGTGGAGAGCTACCTCACCCTGCTCACCGACCTCGATCCCGCCGCTCTGCCCGCCGATGCCCGCGAGCGGCAGAAGGCCATGGCGCTGGCGGTGACGGCGGACCGCCACGGCGAGGCGGCGGCGCGACGGGCCCAGCTGGAGGCCGGCAACCTGGTGCTGGGCAGCGGCGGTGCCCCGGCCGGCGGGAGCACCGCCGGGTCCGGTGACGATGCCGTTCCCGCCGCCTCCCTGGCGGCGGTGAACTTCCCCGCCAAGGCCTTCTACCTGCTCAGCGCCCTGCAGCTCTGCCCCAGCAGCAGCGAGGCCCGCCGCCGCATCCAGGGGGGCGGCGTGCGGCTCGACGGGGAGAAGATCACCGACCCCGACCGGGAGTTCGCCGCCCCCGGCGAGCTGGAGGGCCGGGTGCTCCAGCTGGGCAAGAAGGTGTTCCGCCGGCTGGTGAGCCGATGAGCTTCGCCCCCGGCGACGATCCCGCCGACCGGATCGTTCTCGCCCTCGACCGCCCCGACGCCTCCTCCGCCCTGGCCCTGGCCACCGCCATTCCGGCGCTGCGGCGGGTGAAGGTGGGGCTCGAGCTCTTCACCGCCGCCGGGCCCGAGGTGGTGACCCTGCTGCGGGAGTGCGGCCTGCGGGTGTTCCTCGACCTCAAGTTCCACGACATCCCCGCCACCATGGCGGGGGCCTGCGCCAGCGCCGCCCGGCTCGGCGCCGAGCTGATCACCGTGCATGCGGCCGCCGGCCGGGAGGCCCTTGCGGCGGCGCGGGCCGCCGCCGATGCCGCCGCGGCCGAGGAGGGCCACCCGCCGCCGGCCCTGCTGGCGGTGACGGTGCTCACCAGCTGGGCCCCGGACCGCCTGGCGGCCGAGCTCGGCGTGGCGGAGGCGATGGAGGACCACGTTCTGCGCCTCGCCGGCCTGGCGGTGGAGGCCGGCCTGGCCGGAGCGGTCTGCTCGCCGTGGGAACTGGAGGCCCTCCGGGCCCGGCTGCCCCGCGGCTTCGGTCTGGTCACGCCCGGCATCCGGCCGGCCGGCGCCGACCGCGGCGACCAGCGGCGGGTGATGACGCCGGCGGAGGCCGAGGCCGCCGGCGCCTCGCTGCTGGTGATCGGCCGGCCGATCAGCGCCGCCCCCGATCCCGCCGCCGCCTTCGCCGCCTGCTGCGGCGAGCTGCGGCCATGAGCGCGGACGGGCCCCTCCCCCTGAAGCGCATCGACGGGCCCCTGTTCGCGCGGGTGGCGGCCGAGGCGAGGCAATCACCGCGGCTCCGCCGCAATCACAACCTCCACGCCGAAGCCGACCTGGTGCAGCGGTTCCTCAACGTGCTCCAGCCCGGCACCTACGTGCGGCCCCACCGCCATCACCGCGGCGGCTCCGGCGCCGGCTTCGAGTGCTTCCTGGTGCTGCAGGGGGCCGTCGGGCTGCTGCTGCTCGACGACGGGGGGGAGGTGCTGGGCACCGAGCGGCTCGAGGCCGGAGGTCCGGTGCGGGGAGTGGAGCTGCCGGAGGGCACCCTCCACACCCTCGTGGCCCTCCTGCCGGACACGGTGATGTTCGAGATCAAGCAGGGCCCCTACCGGCCCGCCGCCGACAAGGACTTCCCCGAGCGCTTTCCGGCCGAGGGCACCACGGCGGCCGCGGCGCTGGAGCGGGCCTGGCGGTCCCGTTTCGAGGCTCCGCCGGCGGCGGCAGGGCGCTAGGGAGCCGCCGCCGGTGGCGGCGCCTGCAGCGGCGGCCATCGCAGCCCCTCCTCCTCCGTCTGGGGCGGTCCCTTCGGTTCCGCCGGTTCCGGGCTCGCCTCCTCCTCCCGGCGGAGGCCGGGCAGGGGGGGCAGGGGCGGCGGCAGGGGCAGGGACTCCGGCGGGTTGGGTTCCGTCTCCGGGCCGATCACGTCGGTGGAGATCCGCTGCACCACCAGCCGGAAGCGGCGGGGAGGATTCTGTTTCTCCTGCTGGCTGTTGACGAACTTCTGCACCTCCGCCACCTGGCGCGGCGTGGGCAGCTTCGGGTCGGTGACGCGCACCTGGGCCAGGATCAGATAGGGGTTCTGGTCCCAGTCCACCGAGACGCTCTCCAGCTGGGAGTCCTTGCCGAGGGTGAGGGTCTCGCGGCGGAGGCTCTGGCGGATCGTCTCCTCCACCTGCTGGCGGGCCACCTCCTGGCGGGAGCTCTGCACCAGCGAGAGGAAGCTGCCCCCCAGGGGCACCACCAGCAGCGCCGTGAGCACCAGGCTGGTGAGACCGAGGCGGCTGCGCACCAGCCTCTGGCGGTAGGCGGGTTCGAGGGTGCCCAGCACCCCCATCGCCCCCACCAGGATGCCGAGCAGGTTGGTGGTGAACAGCAGCCCGGCGCCGATCGCCTCGTCCATCCGGCGGCTGGAGAGCAGCAGTCCCATCACGCACACCGGCGGCACCAGCGCCACCGCGATCGCCAGCCCCGCCAGGGCCGTGATCGCCTCCCGCCGCAGCCGGGCGTACATGGCGATGCCGCCGGCCACCAGGGCGATGCCCAGATCCAGCAGGTTGGGGCGGGTGCGGTTGATCACCTCCGTGCCGAAGGTCGGAAAGGCCACCAGCAGGCCGAGCATCAGGGAGAGGAGGAGGCAGATCGCCACCCCCAGCATCAGCGTCAGGAAGGCCCGCACCACCCCCGCCAGCCGGCCCCGCAGGATCTCGAAGGCCATCGCCTGCAGCGGCAGGATCCAGGGGGCCACCACCATCGCCCCGATCACCACCCCGGCGCTGTTGGAGAGGAGGCCGAGGGTGGCGATCAGCGTCGCCCCCACGGTGAGCACGGCGTAGACCTGGCCGAAGGAGGAGTCGCGCTCCAGTTCCCGCTGCAGCGACGCCAGCCGCGGCTCGACCGGCTGATCCGTGATCGGGCTCATCGGGCCAGCTCGGCGCGGCGGCAGAAGCTGCAGTGGCCCCACAGGCTGATCTCGCCGCCCGGGGCGGGGCGGCCGCAGGCGGGGCAGGGGGCCATCCCGTGCACGTCGCTGCGGCAGGGGTGTTCGGCCCAGGTCCGCCGCTCCTCCTCGCTCCGGGCCGGCGGGGGCGGCGCGGCGTGCAGCTGCTGCAGGCGCAGGTCGCGCACCTCGAACCCGGCGCCCCGCAGGGCGCCCAGCAGCTGGTGGCGGTTGTACTGCAGGGCCTGCAGCCAGGGTCCGGGCGGGGCCCCCACGCTCAGCAGCCCGGCCTGCAGCCGCAGCGGCCGGCAGTGGGGCGCCAGCTGGGGACCCACGATGGCGGGCCAGGCCTGCCACAGGGCAGCCAGGTGGCGATTCCGCCGCCAGTCCCGCTCCAGGGCCTCGAGGCACCCCGCCAGGGCGGTGGCGGGTGGGGCAGCGGGCGGCATCAGCACCGAGAGGTTGCCGAAGCGGCGTGCCACGGGGAGGCCCCCGCCACGCCGCCTGCGATCGGGCTGCTGCGCCATCCCCCCACGCTAGGGGCATCGCCGGGTGCGGCAATCCGCTGTGCCGGCCGGACCCCTCCCCCTGGCCGGGGGGACTAGGTTCGGGCGGCGCCCCGACCCGCGACTCATGGGCTTCTTCGATCGGCTCAGCCGCCTGCTGCGCGCCAACCTCAACGACCTGGTGAGCAAGGCGGAGGACCCGGCCAAGATCCTCGACCAGTCGGTGGCGGACATGCAGTCCGACCTGGTGAAGCTGCGCCAGGCGGTGGCCACCGCCATCGCCTCCCAGAAACGCATCCGCAACCAGGCCGAGCAGGCCGAGTCCCAGAGCCGCACCTGGTACGAGCGCGCCGAACTGGCCCTGCGCAAGGGGGAGGAGGAGCTGGCCCGCGAGGCCCTCACCCGCCGCAAGACCTACCAGGAGACCGCCTCCGCCCTGCAGACCCAGCTGGCCTCCCAGTCGGGGCAGGTGGAAACCCTGAAGAAGAGCCTCACCGCCCTCGAGGCCAAGATCGCCGAGGCCAAGACCAAGAAGGACATGCTCAAGGCCCGGGCCCAGGCGGCCCAGGCCCAGG
>CAZVPB010000016.1:18471-20011 GCA_964628165.1 uncultured Cyanobium sp. | reverse complement strand
AAGGGTGGTGGGCAGACCGGGTGCACGGGCGAAATTCATCGAATTTTTGAATCTCTTCTGTCCCATCAGCGACTCGATAAGGGTCCAGTCGGGCGTCTCATGCGAGTTCTGTGGGAAGTACATGAAGCTTATCATGCCTCTGTCCAGCCTCCGCATGGGAAACGTATCTGGTCTTGTTAGGGACAGAAGAGACCGTCATCCCCCGTCCCGCCGGCGGTACAGCTCCTTGAGCAGCTGGTAGGCCTCGTTGACCCGCCGCATCGACTCCAGGGAACCTCCCGAGTCGGGATGGTGGGTGAGCGCCAGCTCCCGGTAGGCATCGCGGATCTGGCGCAGGGTGAGCCGTTCGCCCGGATCGGTGGGAAGACCCAGCAGCCGCAATGCGCCATGCAGGGTCATGGTGTGCTCCAGCGTCTGGAAGGAGGTGCCGGAACGGCGGCGGCGGAAGCGATGCACGAAGCGGCGGGTGAGGGTGGGGATGCGCAGCGTGAGGGTGCTGGCGCTGTAGGGGTCCTCCAGAACTCCCGCCGTCACCATCACCGCCGCAAAGCTGGGCTGGGGCTCTTCCCAGCCCTCCACCCACTCCGCCATCACCCGCATCGCCGCGGTCCAGGTGAAGGGTCTGCCCTCGCTCTGATCCGACTGGGGCCAGATGTCACGGGCCAGCCAGCTCATCGAGGCCTCCAGCACCGTGTCGCTGGCCGGTTTGCCGTAGAGCTCAAGCCAGTGCTCGTCCGCCGCGGCCAGGGCCGCCTCCACCAGGTCCGCCGGGATCCGGGGCAGGGCAGCCGACCCGGATCCCGGCGGGGGCATCGGGGTGCGTTGCAGGCTGCGGCGCAGCTGATCGGAGCGGCGCCGGACGAATCCGGGCAGGTCGATGCCGCCCGCCTGCCTGCCGCTGCCTCCGCTGCCCGGGCGGGGCCGACGCGGTGGGTCGAAGGGGTCCTCCAGGCGTTCGATCGACCCCGTGCCGAGCAGCACCAGGGCCGCCTGGTCGTCCAGGTCCTCCTCCAGCGGCAGCTCCACCTGGGTGGCGCGCTCCGCGCCCCCATGCACCGCAAGCGCCGGAGCCACGGGGTTCTGCGGGGGCTGGTCCCCGTCCCCGTCATCCTCCTCGTCAGGCTCGAAGATCGTGTCGAGGAGCCTCTCGAGCACCGCACCCCGGTTCCGCAGGCCCCATTCCCGCTTCAGCGCGTCGATGTGCTCGATCCGCGCCACGGAGAGTTCGAGGGTGAATCGTCGACGGGCCTCGGCGGCAGAGTCACTCACGGGGATCTCTCCGGTGCCGCTCAGTATCCCCGCAGTTCCTCGAGCCGCCGGCGCTGGGCATCGACCGCCTCGCGGTAGCGCTGCACCGGGGATGCCTGACGGCCCAGCGGCGGCGGTGGAACCACCGGTGGCGGGGCGAACACGGGGGGCCGGCGGGGTGCCGGGGGCCGTGCCGGGGCCGGAGGGGGCTGCGGACCAGCGGCCGGTTGCGGTGCAGGGGCGGGAGGCGGGGAGGCGTTGAGGCGCGCCAGCTGGGGGGATGGCACCACGC
>CAZVPB010000016.1:0-18371 GCA_964628165.1 uncultured Cyanobium sp. | reverse complement strand
GGGGCGGGAGGCGGGGAGGCGTTGAGGCGCGCCAGCTGGGGGGATGGCACCACGCTGAGCAGGTGGCCGGGGGTGGCGTCGGCCGGATAGACCAGGCTCACGCGTACGGGCAGGGGCCGGCCCGGGGGAATGTCGAGGCGGGCGAGCGAGAGGCTCTGGCCGGAGCGGAGTCCGACGTGCACCTCCCGCACCTCCTCCCCGATGCGGATCTGCAGAGATCCCCGGAAGGCGGTGAAGGGGGGGACGCCCGGCAGGGTCGGATGGCTCATCACCAGGTCGTAGGAGCCGTTGCCGCGCAGGTTCAGGTCGATGTCGAACCGCACCCCGTAGGTCCCCACGTTGTCGACGGCGGAATCCACCATCCGGCTGGCGAGGGGGTTCACCTGCACATCGCGGGTGCCGAAATGAATCCTGGAGGTGCTGGTGAGGGGGACGTGGAGCGGCCCGCGGGCACGCAGGTCATGGTCGAGGGCAGCCTCGTAGCGGTCCCCGAGAGCCACACCGCCCACCCGCGAGAACACCCTGCCGCTGCGGATCTCGCCGAGGCGGTCGAGATACACACGGCCCGGGGCCAGCCGGCCGGCATCGAGCACGGCCAGCACGTCCTGGGGGGACTGGGGGCGGCGGGCGGCCACCACGGCCATCTGGAACGGGCCGTCGCTTGTGCCCCGCAGCAGAGCGTTGGCGATGCCCAGGGCCGGCAGATCCGTCTGCACCATCACCACCCGACCCCGTGGCGGAATGACGATCTCCCTCTGCAGGCCCCGGTCCAGCCGGCCCCGCAGCATCAGCACGGCGGTGGCGTCACCGGGACCGGTGTTCCAGGGTCGCGGCCCGAGCGGTTTCACCCCGAGGAGGTGGTTGGCCAGGTAGGGCGCCTCGAAACTGTTGCGCACCGCTCCCTCGATGAACCGGATCCGCACCGGCCGGTTGCCGGGGTTCACGGCGATGGCGGCGATGGTGAGTTCGGTGCGCCGGTCTCTCGGTGAGATGGAGGCCCGGTAGGGAGGGAAGTACTTGTGGTGGAAATGGAGTCCGAACTCACCGTTGAAGGTGTAGGTGGCGTTCCTGAGGGGAGCGCCGTTCTCCGCGGCGATGGAGTGGCCCTCGGTGGTGCTCACCAGGATCCCGGGGCCCTCCACCTCCTCCGGCTGGTTGGAATGGAGAACGGGCGTCCGGTTGAACCGGCCCTCCAGGGGGCGCGCCGTCTGGCCGGCCATCAGGGCCACGGTTCCTGCGAGCACCTCGGCGGCACCGAGGACGACGCTCCCCGCGAGCACCAGGGGGAGGGCCAGGGAGTGGGGGAGGGAGTGGATCAGGAGAGTCGGGGCACGCAGGGGGGGAGTCGTTGGCTCCGCTGACCTGCCAGGGCATCGAGCCGGCCTCACCGCAGGCCGTGGGAGGCCGCTAGAACCATGGCGGTTCAACCATGCTCCCATGCTTCCCCCCTTCGGCTTCTGCTGCGGCCCGGAGAGCGGCCACGACTCCCGTCGTCGCCACCAGGAACGCAAAATGCGCATGCTCACCTTCTGGCGGGACGGCCTCGAACGGCAGCTGGCCGCCATCAATGCCGCCATCAGCACGCTCGAACAGCAGATGCGGCGCGACGCACCGAATTCCGGGGGCTGAGCCCGCGGCCGTCGAGGTGGTCCCGCAGGCGGTCCAGCCCCCTGTGAAGGAGGCGCTGAACGGTCATCGGGCTCACGCCCATCTCCTTCCCCAGCCGCCGGTAGCTGAATCCCGCCAGCACCACCCCCTGCACCACCCGGCGCTGGCGGAGATCAAGCACCTCCAGGAGCTGCTCCACCCGCCGCCGTGACCGGCCGGGATCCTCCGGCGGCTCCGGTGAGGCCACCGCCGGGAGGTCGAGCCCCTCCGCCTCCAGCGGCACCGTCCGCCGCATCCGCCGCAGGGCCACCAGCCGCTGCCACTGCTCCGCGGTCAGCCCGAGAGCCCGCCTCAGTTCCTCCGGATGCGGAGCCTTCCCCGCATCGCTGCGCAAGCGGTCCTCCAGCCGCGCCAGCTTCTCCTGGAGTTCGACCTGACGGCGGGGCAGTCGAACCCCGGGAGCCGCATCCCTGAGGTAATGGAGAATCGCGCCACGGACATGGGGTCTGGCGAAGGCCTCGAAGGGCACTCCGCGGTCGGCGCGGAAGAGCTCGGCGGCCCGGATCAGGCCGAGCATGCCCACCTGAAGCAGGTCCTCGGCGCATTCGCCGGTGCATCCGGCGTAGTGGAGGGCGATGGGACGCACCAGGTTTCGGCTCGCCTCGACGCGCTGGTTCCGACGGCGCAGGGCGGCGGCTCCGAGGGCACGGGGGCGGGAGAGAGGGGAGGACATGACCGGTGGATGGAGAGGTGGATGGAGGTGGCGGGACCCGCCGCCGTGAATCCGGCGACGGATCTCACCGCTCTCTCCAGGGAGGGACGAGGCCGTCCCAGCCCGCAACCGTGAAAACACGGAACCCGGTCGAGTCCCTCCTGCCTCAGACCGCCGCCGCCGCCACCTCCGCAAGAAGGGCCCATGGACCATGCCCCACCAGCCAGTCCAGATCGCAGCGGTCGGTCCTCAGGAGGTATCCCGCGAAACCGAGGCCGTTGACGCTGAACCCGGCGCAGTTCTCCCTCGCGCGCCGGACGGTCAGAAACCAGTGGTCGTCGAAGAGAAGGTTGTACGAATCCCGCGGCTGTGGATCCTCGGCGGCCGTTCCCAGGCCCAGGGCCTCGCAGTGCTCCGCGTACAGGCAGGGAAGGTCGCTGGCGCCGAGGGGGTCCTGGCGCGGACTGAGGCGGTAGGCCCAGGGCCAGGGACGGATGCCCTCCTGCAGCTGCCGTTCGAGCATCGGCTCCAGCGGACAGCTGGCCTCCCCCTCCCGCCGGGGCAGCAGCTGCAGGTGGCGATGCGGTTGACTCGCCCCGGCCCGCCCGTCGCTGTTGAAGAACCACAGCCCGCCGGTGTCGGCCGCCAGCAGGCCCACCGCCCGCCAGTCGCTTTCCTCGATCCAGCCCCGCTGCGGCCGCCATTCCCGGGTGATGAGGAGCAGATGGCATTCCTGCACCGGGTATTTGTTGAGCAGCAGCACGTGCCCTTCCCCCAGCCGCGCCACCTCCAGGGGCGGGTCCCAGGGGAGAAAGGGGTTGCGGCGCGGTCCCGCCTCCGACAGATGACGCGGCGGACGGGAGAGGAGTGTGCGCACGGTGAAGGGGTCCCAGCCCCGTGGCGGCTCCAGGCGGGTGGCCAGCGGCACCAGCGCTCCCTCCCGCAGGGCGCTCGCGCTCACCTGGCGGGCCCGCTGCCAGTGGCGTTCAGCCCGCACCAGCTTCGAGACGGGCGAGGGAGGCTCCCTGGTAGTAGCGCCCGAGGATCTCGTTGTAGCGGAGGCCCTGCTGGGCGAGGTCCTGGGCGCCGTGCTGGCTCATGCTGGCGCCGAGGTGGCCGTGGGCCTCACGGCTGATCTGTTCGGTGGCCGCGTAGAGGCTTTCGACGATGCCTCCCTGATAACTGAGGATGACGCCGGCGGTGGCGCCGGTGGCGGCCAGGGTCCGGTCCGTGACGCTTTCCAGGCCCCGATAGGCCTGCCAGCGGGTCGTGTCGCCCAGGTGCCAGTGGTCCGAGGCGGGCCGCGCCATGTGGGCCAGTGCGTAGGAGCGGGCGGCGATCGCCTGGGCCTTGAGGGCCTCGAGGTTCCAGTGGGAGGGCATCTCGGCCCCCACCACCGAGGCGATGTAGCTCTCCAGCGGCAGGTGGTTCACCACCTGGAGGCCATCCCGTCCCCGCAGCACACGGAACCTGCCGGGGTAGGGCTGGCCGTCCGCGCTCAGATGGGCGCCGCCGCCGGCCTCGATCCACACCTCGGACCTGACGGTGAGCAGACCGTCGATGCCGCCGTCGATGGGGCCGGCACCCTGCCGCAGCACGCTCCCTGAGCGGTCGAGGATGCGCCAGCTGCCGCTGGAGCCGAGGCGGGGCATGGGGGAGAGGCGCAGCAGCGCCACCCGGATCTCCAGGTCGAGATCGGCGCCGGAACTGGGCTCCGCCAGGCCCGTGCCGGCCGCCCCGGTTTCCGCCCGGTGGGCGCGCAGGTGCTCGAGATCGCCGTTCGTGGCCTCCCCGGCCGCCGGCGCAGGAGCGGTGGCCGACGAGCGGACCGGCTGGTCAGGCTCGGCGATGAGGGCCGCCAGCAGCTCGGGGTCGGCAGGTTCCATCGAGGGCCTGAGAATGGCCTGGGTGCCGATCCCCAGGCCCACGGAAGCGAGGGCGAGGGGGGCGCACAGCAGCACCGGATGGGAGCGCAGGCCGCGGATCAGTCCCCTGCGGGGGATCCTTCCGGCCAGTGCGGCCAGGAGTGCCCTCCCCCTGGAGGCGGCTTCCGCAACCTGCCATCCCACAGCAGAACTCCCGATCCGGTCAGACGGATCATGCCCGAATCCGCCGCTTCGCACACCATCCCCCCCGGACGGTCGGAGCATTGCCAGCCCACCACCCGCCGGCGGCCCAGGCGCTCCATCCACCAGGGAGCCACCAGGGCGTGGGCCGAGCCCGTGACCGGGTCCTCCTCGATGCCGAGGCCGGGAGCGAAGAAGCGAAGGCGGTAGTCGGCGGGATCGTCGGGGCGCTCCAGCGGTTGCATCAGCACCAGACCGCCACGCATCCCCTCGGGAAGATCCCGCCCCGGCCGGCCCATGCGGCAGAGCGGTGCCCCGGCGTCCAGCAGGGCCACCTCGTAGCCGAGGTCGGAACTCCAGGCCGCCAGGGCACCGCTGCCGAGCCGGGCCTGCAGCCAGGCCTCGAGGCTCTCCTCCGGCGGACGGGGGCGCATGCGGCCGGCGGGAAGCTCGATCCAGCCGGTCCAGTCCGCCTCCTCCCGCACGGCTCCGGCCAGGGGACCGCTGCGGGTCTGGAACCGGACGGACCGGCCGGGGGGGAGGAGATCCCAGTGGACCAGCGCCAGCAGAGCGGCGAGGGTGGCGTGGCCGCAGAGGGGCACCTCGCAGGTGGGGGTGAACCAGCGCAGCTGCCAGTCAGGGCCGGAGCGAAGCAGGAACGCGGTCTCCGACTGCCGGAGGCTGCCCGCCACCCCCTGGAGCCAGGCGTCCGCTGCCGGCCGTTCCAGCAGCACCACGGCCGCTCCGTTCCCCGCCAGCGGGGCGGAAGTGAACGCCTCGATCAGGACCGCCGGCAGCCCATCTCCCTCCGCATGCCTCACGGGCCTTCCTCCGCGCGCAGGTCCCGTTCCATCAGCGCCCTCACGGCGCCGATGGCATCCACCTCCCCCGCCAGCAGCCTCACCACCTGTTCACAGACCGGAAGATTCCAGCTGTGACGCCGGGCCAGCCCCAGGGCCGCTCTTGCCGTCCGGGGGCCTTCAACCGTGGCTCCGATGCGCTCGAGGGCGGAGGCTTCGTCCAGTCCCTCCGCCAGCAGAAGGCCGCAGCGGTAGTTGCGGCTCAGGGGGCTGGTGGCGGTGGCCAGCAGATCCCCCAGACCGGCGAGGCCGTAGAGGGTGGAGGGATGCCCCCCCATCGCCGCCAGCACCGTGCCCATCTCGGCCAGACCGCGGCAGAGGAGGGAGGCCCGTGCGTTGGCCCCCAGGCCGAGACCGTCACTGACGCCCGCGGCGATGGCCATCACGTTCTTGAGGGCGCCGGCCGCCTCCGTGCCCACGGGATCCTGGTTGCGGTAGAGCCTCAGGTGGGGCACGGAGAGTTCCGCCTGGAGCCGGCGTGCCAGCGTCCCCGAGCGTGACGCGATCACGCTGGCGGCCGGCAGTCCACGGGCCAGCTCGGTGGCCAGGTTGGGGCCGCTCAGCACCGCCAGATCCACCGGCGGCAGGTGGCTCTGCCAGATGCGGCTCGCCGTGCCGCCGGAGTCGGGATCGATGCCCTTGCTGCAGCTCAGCAGCGGACATCCAGCCGGCCAGCGGGGACCCAGGGTCCGGGCCAGGGGCGTCACCGCCGCCATCGGCACCGCCGCCACCACCAGTTCGGCCCCCTCCAGCTGGGGCACCGCGTCGTCGCCGTCCCGGCGCGACCACAGGCGCAGGTGGTGGCCCTTCGCCTCCCACAGAGCAGCGAGGGTGCTTCCCCAGGCCCCCTTTCCCAGCAGTGTGATGCGAAGTGCCAACGGGACCGCCCTTTGCCTGGCTCGGGGGAGACAACAGTTGGGTTGCATCATCCGCCATAGGCTGCGGCCGATGGCCTCCACCCACGACATCCCCCCCTGGCGGGACTGGCAGGGCCACGCCCTGGTTGTGGGTGCGGGTGGGATCGGCACGGCCCTGCTCGAGGCGCTGCCCTGCCGGGCTCCGGGCCTCTCGATCTGGTCGGCGGGGCGCCGCCGGCTCGACCGGCAGCGCCACCTGGTGGTGGACGTGCTCGACGACGGCAGCCTGGGCCGGTTCGCGGAGGCCGTCGCGCGGCGGCTGAGCCCCCTGCGGCTGGTGATCTGCACGGTGGGACTGCTCCATGCCGATGGCCTCGAGCCGGAGAAACGGCTCGCCCGGGTGGGTCGCGACGCGCTGGAGCGGAGCTTCGCGGTCAACGCCTGGGGGCCGCTGCTGCTGGCCCAGGCCGTGGAGGGGGCGTTTCCCGCCGATCTTCCCTTCCACTTCGCCAGCCTCTCGGCCCGGGTGGGGAGCATCGGGGACAACCGTTCCGGTGGCTGGTACGCCTACCGGGCCGCCAAGGCCGCCCAGAACCAGCTGCTGCGCACCCTCGCCCTGGAATGGAGACGTCGCCTGCCCCTTGGCTGCGTCACTCTGCTCCACCCGGGCACCACGGCCACGGCCCTGTCCGCTCCCTTTCTGGCTTCGGTGCCGCCGGAGAAACTGTTCTCGCCGGGGCGGGCGGCCCATCAGCTGCTGGACGTGCTCGAGGCTCAGGCACCACCCAGCAGCGGCGCCTTCCTGGCCTGGGACGGCAATCCCATTCCCTGGTGAGTGAGGATCAGGCGGCGCAGCTGCGCAGGACCTCGAGGGGGATGATCTCGAGGGTGGTGCGCTCGCAGGCCGCCAGCCTCACCGGCGGGGCCATGCCGTCCTCGTAGGCCTCGAGCCAGCGGGCCGCGCAGACGCACCAGTGGTCGCCGGGCCGCAGGCCGGGAAAGCCGAAGGCGGGCGCCGGGGTGCTGAGGTCGTTCCCCTGGGCGCGGGTGTATGAGAGAAAGGTCTCGTTGACCACGCAGCAGACGGTGTGGCGGCCGAGGTCGGCCGCATCGGTGTGGCAGTAGCCGTCGCGGTACCACCCCGTCATGGGCGCGCAGCCGCACTGCTGCAGCGGTTCCCCCAGAACGTTGAGGGCCTGGGGGCTGGCGGGGGTCGACGGCGCCTGGGACACGGGCGGTTCGGGAACGATCCAGGCGGGAGTCTGCCGGAAGTCCGGCACAAAGTGCTGCCGGGAGGTTGACGAATTGCGGGGGGTAGGCGTTAAACCTCGGTCAGCGCAATCCCCTTCATGAGCTGGGACTTCACCGAGGATGCGGCCTTCCTGGCCCTCTGCGATGCCTACAAGGAGAGCGGTGAACCTTCCGCCATGGAATTCCTCGCCCACGGCGAGGGGGCCTTCCATTTCCAGGAGCTCTCCCAGAATGCCGCAGGGGAGGGCGTCGATCTCAGCGATTCCGACGATCTCGAGAAATTCCAGCAGGACGTGATCGATACCCTCGAGGAGATGTGCAGCTGAGCCTCATCAGGCGCTGAAGTAGCGGGCTCGGCTGTGGAGGGCCACGATGGCCGTGGTGCTCTGCTCCGGCTGGAGCTGGTCACTTTCGTCCATGGTGAGACCGATGCGATCGGCCCCGAGCCACAGCAGCTGGCGCCTGGAGTCGCCCACCTCCGGACAGGCGGGGTAGCCGAAGGAGTAGCGGCTTCCCCGGTAACGCTGGGCCAGCACGTCCCGCAGGGACGCGGGCTCCTCGTCGCCGAAGCCCAGTTCGCGGCGGATGCGGGCATGGGTCCACTCGGCCAGGGCCTCCGCCATCTGCACCGCCAGACCGTGGAAGTAGAGATAGTCGGTATAGCGGTCCGCGCCGAAGAGCTCCTGTGCCACCTCGGTGGCTCTCTCTCCCATCGTCACCGCCTGCATCGGCAGGACGTCGCTGGCACGGGGGCGTTCGTCCCCCCCTTGGCCGAGGTCGCGGTAGAAATCGGCGATGCAGTACCGCTGGCCGCTCCGCTGCCGGGGCAGGTGGAAACGCCCCAGTTCCCGCGTCGGATCCCCGGGGTCGAACACCGCCAGGTCATTGCCGCTGCGGCCGCAGGGGAAATAGCCGTAGGCGACCCGGGGGGTGAGCAGCCCCTCCCTGGCGCAGCGCTCCAGCCACTCCCGGAGAACGGGCTCCGCCTTCTCGGCCAGCATCGCCTCGTGCTCCGCCCGGCTCTGCCCCTGGGGTTTGCGGAACTGCCACTGGCCCGCGAAGAGGGCCTGGCGGTCGAGGTAAGCCACCACCTCCCCGAGCGGCACCTGATCCTCCCGCAGCACCAGGGTTCCCCAGAAGGGGGGCTGGGGCGCCGGCTCCTCCGCCACGGCGGCGGAGCGGCTCGTGTCCGGCGGAGCGGCGGACCCCGGAGCCGGCTCCGTCTTGCCCGGGCGGTCCTCCGGCCGTTCCGACTGCTGGGGCATCCCGCCCATCTCCCCGGCGAGCGCAGAGGGGGTGCCATCGAGGAACCCCTCCAGGTCATTCCACCGCCCGGCCGCCTTCGCCTCCATCAGGGCATCCATGAAGCGCAGGTCCGCGAAAGCGTCACGGCCGTACACCACCTGCCCGTTGTACGCGGTCCGGCAGTCTCCATGGACGAAGCGCGGGGTGAGGGCCGCCCCTCCGAGGATGACCGGGACCGTGATGTCTTCGCGGTTGAACGCCTCAAGATTCTCTTTCATGAAGGCGGTGGATTTCACCAGAAGACCACTCATCGCGATGCAGTCGGCCTGATGCTCACGCTGGGCGTCCATGATGGCCTCGCAGCTCTGCTTGATGCCGAGATTGATCACCTCATAGCCGTTGTTGGTAAGAATGATGTCCACCAGATTCTTGCCGATGTCATGAACATCTCCCTTGACGGTGGCGATCAGGAAACGGCCCTTGCTCGAGCTCTTTCCTTCCACCTTTTCCATGTAGGGCTCCAGATGGGCCACCGCGGCCTTCATCGTCTCGGCGCTCTGCAGGACGAAGGGCAGCTGCATCTGGCCGGAGCCGAACAGTTCACCCACGACCTTCATTCCATCGAGCAGGAAGGTGTTGATGATCTCCAGTGGCGGATAGGTGCCCCTCGCTTCCTCGAGGGCCTGCTCGAGCCCGATGCGCTCCCCGTCGATGATGTGCCTCCTGAGCCGGTCCTCGATCGGCAGATCCGCCAGGGAAGGTCCGGAGGCACGGGCTTCCCTGGCGCTGACCCCCTCGAAGAGCGTGGTGAGCTCGGTGAGGGGGTCATAGGTGCAGACTCCGTTCTCGAAACGCCGCCGGTCCTGGATCAGGTCACGACACACCCTCTGGTGCTCCTCACTGATCTTGGCCAGGGGCAGGATCTTGGCCGGGCTCACGATCGCCGCATCCATGCCCGCCTCGCAGCAATCGTGGAGGAACACCGAATTCAGCACGATCCGTGCGGCCGGGGAGAGGCCGAAACTCACATTGCTCACCCCCAGCACGATGTGCACACCCGGCAGCTTCTCGCGGATGAGGCGGATGGCTTCGATCGTGGCGGCACCATTGCGGCGGTCCTCCTCGATGCCGGTGGAAATCGGCAGGGCCAGGGGGTCATAGAAGAGTTCCCGCGCCGGAATTCCGAACTCCAGAGCATCCCGGTAGGCCCGCTGGGCGATCGCGAACTTCCGTTCGGCCGTGCGGGCCATGCCCTCCTCGTCGATGGTGCCGACGACAACGCCGGCGCCGAAATCCCGGGCGAGTTCGAGCACTTTGAAGAACCGATCGTCCCCGTCCTCGTAGTTGGTGCTGTTGAGGATGGATTTTCCGCCGGCCTTCTTCAGGCCCGCCTCCATCTTCTGCCACTCGGTGGAGTCGAGCATGAGCGGCAGGTTCACATTGGTGACCAGCCGTCCCACCAGTTCGCTCATGTCACGCACGCCGTCGCGGCCGACATAGTCCACGTTCACGTCGAGGACATGGGCGTTCTCCTTCACCTGCGCCCGCGCCACGGAAACCAGACCGTCCCAGTCCTCCTCGTTGAGCAGCTCCCGCACCTTGCGGGAACCGCTGGCATTGAGGCGCTCGCCGATGATCAGGAAGGAATTGTCCTGGTGGTAGGGGGTGACGCCGTAGAGGGAGGCGGCGGCGGGTTCGACCTGCAGCAGCGGGCGCTGGCCACGCTGGTCGGGGGTGCGCACGGGCCGCTCGGCCGGCTTCAGGTCCCGGGCCATGTCCACCAGGGCCGCGATGTGGTCCGGCGTGGTGCCGCAGCAGCCGCCGATCACCTGTACACCGAGGTCTTCCACGAAGTGCATGAGCTGCATCTTCATCTCGAGGGGTGTCAGCCGGTAGTGGGCGACCCCCCCCACGTTCTCGGGCAGGCCGGCATTGGGGATGCAGCTCACCACGAAGGGGCTGTGGGCACTCAGGTAGCGGATGTGCTCCTTCATCTGCTCCGGCCCCGTGGCGCAGTTGAGGCCGAGCACATCGATCGGGAAGGGCTCGAGGATGGACACCACGCCGGCGATGTCGGTGCCCACCAGCATCGTGCCCGTGGTTTCCATCGTGACCGACACCATCAGCGGCCGCCGCTGCCCCGCCGCGGTGAAGGCCGCCTCGATCCCCTGCAGGGCGGCCTTGATCTGCAGCACGTCCTGGCAGGTCTCCACGATGAAGAGATCCACCTCACCCGCCAGCAGCCCCGCCGCCTGCTCGCGGAAGCTCTCCTTCATGGTGTCGAAGTCCACGTGCCCGAGGGTGGGCAGCTTCGTGGTGGGCCCCATCGATCCCGCCACGAAGCGGGGTTTCTCGGGGGTGCTGTAGCGATCCGCCATCTCCCGGGCCAGTTCGGCGGCACGGCGGTTGAGGGCGAAGGCCTGATCCTCCAGGCCGTATTCCGCCAGCACCAGCGAGGTGGCGCCGAAGGTGTCGGTCTCGATCACGTCGCAGCCCACCTCGAGGAACTGCCGGTGCACCTCCTGCACCACGTCGGGACGGGTGAAGACGAGGTTCTCGTTGCACCCCTCCAGGGCCGCACCACCGAAGTCCTCCGCGCTGAGGTTCATCCGCTGAAGGGAGGTGCCGGTGGCCCCGTCGAACACCAGGACGGGTCGGGACGGCCCGTGCAGCCGCTCGAGGAAGCTTCCCCAGGGGGCGGAGGAGCTTCGACGGGAGGGCGCTGAGGCGGAGACGACCATCAGGAATCGATGCGGATACGGGTCACCCAGTGTTCGTAGGCGGGATCCCTGCCCTCGGTGATCGCGGTGAGGCGGTCCCGCAGGGATTCCATGATCGGACGGTCGGTGGCCAGGTCGGTGGTCTCGATCCGCCGGACCGGGGTGATCCGGGCGGCGGTGCCGGTGAGGAACACCTCGTCGGCCACGAAGAGCTCCGTCTTGTCCACTCCCCTCTCCACCACCGGAATCTCCAGGGCGCGGGCCAGTTCGATCACGCTGGCGCGGGTGATGCCCTCGAGGATGTCCTGATCCACGCTGGGGGTGATCAGCACCCCGTCCCGGACGATGAACAGGTTCATGCCGCTGGCCTCGCTCACCTTGCCGCGGCTGTTGAGCAGCAGCGCCTCATCGAAGCCGCTCTTCACCGCCTCGGTCTTGGCGAGGGAGCTGGTGATGTAGGCGCCGCTGATCTTGCCGCGCAGGGGCAGGGAACGGTCCTCCTGGCGGGTCCAGCTGCTGATGCGGCAGCTCACACCCTCCGGGGAGAGGTAGTCGCCCAGTTCGATGCCGTAAATGAGGAAATCGGTCTGGATCTCGTGCAGCCGGGGGGCGATGCCGAGGTCGCTGGTCCAGACGAAGGGCCGCAGGTAGAAGGGGGTGCTGGGGCGGTTCGCCTGCAGGAAGGCGTGGATGGCATCGCGGATGGTCTCCTCCCGCAGTTCGGTGAGGAGCAGCCTGGCGCTCTGACTCAGCCTGCGGGCGTGCCGGTCGGCACGGAAGAGGAGGATCTCGCCCGGATCGGCGGGATTGGGCAGACCGCGCATGCCCCCGAAGGCGCCCGTTCCGTAGTGGAGGGCATGGGTGGCCACGGAGATCTTGGCGTCCTCGAAGCGCACGCACCCGCCGTCGAACCAGGCGTAGGGGAGGAACTGGTGCATGACCGCGGCGCTTTCCGGCCCGATCTTCTCACCGCAGCCTGCAGGATGGGGGAATGCATCGACTGGCGACGGTTCCCGGGGAGCAGCCGGACGGAGAGGCGGGGGCGTTCATCGAGCAGCCGCCCGCTCCGGTGGTGCTGCTCAGCAGCGCCGACACCGACCTGGTGGCGATCGAGCGCCTGCTGCGTCGCCAGAGGCATCGTCCGGCCTGGGACCTTCGGGCCCTCAACCTGGCGGCGCTGGCCCATCCCGCCACCATCGACCATTACGTGGCGAGCTCCCTGGCCACGACGCGGATCGTGGTCGTGCGGCTGCTGGGGGGCCGCGGCCACTGGAGCTATGGCCTCGAGCGGCTGCGGGCCTGGTCCGCCGAGGTGGCCGGCCGGCAGCTCCTCGTTCTGGCCGGCACCGCCGAGGAGGAGGCCGCCCTGGCTCCCCTGGGAACGGTGGATCCCGCCCTGGCCACCGCCCTGGCGGGCTGCATGCGGGAGGGGGGCGAGGAGAACCTGGGCCGGCTGCTGGAGAGCCTCGACCGGCTGCTGTGCGGCGAGAGCCCGTCGCCTCCGCCGGTGTGGTTCCGCGCCGATCCCCAGCCCCACGACTGGCGGAGCGAGCAGGGTCCGAGGGTGGGGGTCATCCTCTACCGGGCCCTGCACCAGGCCGGTGACCACGAGCTCGTGGAGGCTCTGCTCCGCTGCCTCCGACGCCGCGGACTCTGCCCCCGGGCGCTGTGGGTGAGCGGACTGCGGGATGAAGCCGTGCAGCGGGGCGTGGGCGACCTGCTGGCACGGGAAGGGGTGGATCTGGTGCTCTGCACCACCGGATTCGCCTCGGTCCGCTTCGAGGAGGCGGGGCTGGGGGCCCCCCTCTGGGACCGGCTGGGGGTGCCCGTGCTGCAGGTGCTCTGCAGCGCGGGATCGCGCGAGCAGTGGCGCAGCAGCAGCGTCGGACTCGGCCCCCTGGACCTCAGCCTCCAGGTCGTGCTGCCGGAACTGGACGGGAGGATCACCACGCGGGTGGGGGCCTTCAAGGAGTCCGGCAGGAGCAGCTCCAGGCTGGCGACGGCCCTGCACCGCTACGCCGCCGATCCGCAGCGGCTGGACTGGGTGGTGGACCTGAGCCTGGCCTGGATCCGTCTGCGGCAGACCGCGCCGGCCGCCCGCCGGATCGCGCTGGTGCTGGCCAACTACCCCACGCGCGACGGCCGCCTCGCCAACGGGGTGGGGCTCGACACCCCCGCCAGCGCCGCCCTCATGCTCCGCTGGCTCGAGGAGGCGGGCCACCGTGTCGAGGCCTGCCCCGGCGACGGGGAGGATCTGATCCGGCGGCTGCTGGCGGGGCGCAGCAACGATCCGGAGGGACATCACCGGCCACCCCACGCCCACCTGCCGCTGACGCGGTACCTGCGCTGGTACGGCGGTCTGCCCGCCGGGGGAAGGGAACGTCTCGAGGCCGCCTGGGGCCCGCCGGAGCGCGACGCAGGCCTCGAGCGGTCGGCGGCGGGTCCCGCCTTCCCCATCCACGGCTGCCGCTGCGGATCGGTGGTGGTGCTGGTGCAGCCGGACCGCGGCTACGACCGGGACCCGGCCCGGACCTACCACTCCCCCGATCTCCCCCCCACCCACGCCTATCTGGCCCAGTACCTCTGGCTGCGGCAGGTGTTCGACGCCCATGTGGTCGTGCACGTCGGAAAGCACGGCAACCTGGAGTGGCTCCCCGGCAAGGGGGTGGGTCTGTCGCCGGAGTGCTTCCCCGAGTGGGCCCTCGGTCCGCTGCCGCACCTCTATCCCTTCATCGTGAACGACCCGGGCGAGGGGGCCCAGGCGAAACGGAGGGCCCAGGCGGTGATCCTCGATCACCTCACCCCGCCCCTGGGCCGCGCCGGTCTCCACGGGGAGCTTCTGGATCTGGAGGGCCTGCTCGACGAGTACTGGGAGACCCTGCAGCTCGGCGGCGAGCGCAGCGGGCTCCTGCGGGAGAAGCTCGGAAAGCGGCTGGAGGATCTGGAGCTCCCCATGGCCGGCGGGAACCTCGATGAACGGCTGGAGGCGGCCGACGGCTACCTCTGCGAGCTGAAGGAGGCCCAGATCCGCCTCGGCCTGCACGTGTACGGCACCCTGCCGGAGGAGGGGAGGCTCACGGAGCTGGCCCTCTGCCTGGCGCGGCCACCGCAGGGCGACCGCCCCGGCCTCCCCCAGGCCATCGCGATGGACCTGGGGCTGTCCCTCGATCCCTGGGCCGATCCCGAGGAGGCGCCGCTGGGGCCGCAGGACCAGCGGCGCCTTCAGCCTCTGCAGCACCAGTGCGCCGCGGAGCCAGGACCTCGGAAGGACGGGGATGCCGTGCTGCGGCGGGTGGGGGATGCGGTGGCGCTGATCGAGGAGCACGCCCTGGCGCTCCTGGCCGGCTGCCTCGGCCGACCCGGCCCCGGGGTTGAGGAGGTGTCCCCCTGGACCGGCCCGGCCACCCGTGACTCCCTCGAGCACATCCGCCGCGAGGTGGTGCCGCGGCTGATGGCCTGTCCCGGTGCGGAGCGCCAGGCCTTTCTGAGGGGCGTGGCGGGTGGAAGGATCGCTGCCGGACCCTCGGGAGCTCCCACCCGCGGCCGCATCGATCTGCTGCCCACCGGCCGCAACTTCTACAGCGTCGACCTGCGCGGTCTGCCCACCGAAGCCGCCTGGGACCTGGGCCGCCGCAGTGCCGAGCTGCTGCTGGAGCTCCATCTCCAGGAGGAGGGGGAGCACCTCCGCTCCCTGGCCCTTTCCGTATGGGGCACCGCCACGATGCGCAACGGCGGGGAGGACATCGCCCAGGCCCTGGCCCTGATGGGGGTGCGGCCGGTGTGGGACGGTCCCACCCGGCGGATGGTGGGGCTCGAGGTGGTGCCGCTGAAGGTGCTGGGCAGGCCACGGGTCGATGTGACCCTGCGGATCTCGGGCCTCTTCCGCGACGCCTTCCCGCAGCTGGTGAGCTGGATCAACAGGGCCTGCCGGCTGGTGGCGGCGCTCGACGAACCGGAGCCCGACAATCCCCTGGCGGCGGCGGCGCGGCGGGAGGGGAGCTGGGGCAGGGTCTACGGCTCGGCTCCCGGGGCCTACGGCGCCGGTCTGCAGGCACTGATCGACAGCGGCCGCTGGGAGACGCGCCAGGACCTGGCCGAGTCCTTTCTGAGCTGGAGCGGCTGGCGGTATGACGATGTCTCCGACTCGGAACCCGCCGCTTCGGGAGTCCGTGCCGTCGGGGATCGCGAAGGACTGGAACGCCGCCTGTCAGGCGTGGAGGTGGTGCTCCACAACCAGGACAACCGCGAACACGACCTGCTCGACTCCGATGACTACTACCAGTTCCAGGGGGGGCTGCATGCGGCCGTGGAGCATCTGAGGGGCCGTTCCCCCGGGATGTGGTTCGGCGATCATTCGCGCCATTCGAGGCCGCGGGTGCACCGGCTGGAACGGGAGTTCGACAAGGTGATCCGCAGCCGTCTCCTGAATCCCCGCTGGATCGAGGGGATGCTCCGCCACGGATACAAGGGGGGATTCGAGCTCGCCGCGAGCCTCGACTATCTGTTCGCCTACGACGCCTGCACCGGAAGAATGCCCGACTGGGCCTACGGCGCCGTCGCCGACCGCTGGCTCGGTGAGCCGGCGGTCGTGGAGAAACTGCGGAGCAGCAACCCATGGTCCCTGCGGGACATGGCGGAGCGCCTGCTCGAGGCCCACCACCGCGGAATGTGGCAGGGAGCCACGGAACCGCAGAGGGAACGCCTCCGGCAGCTGGTGCTGGAGGTGGAGGCGGTCATCGAGAAGGGGGGGGCCTGAGGAGGGAGGGGAGGGTTCAGGCGTTGAGATCCCTGGCCCAGGAGCGGAAGCTGCCGGGATCGCCGGGCTTGGAGGATTGCTGGGTGATGGCCGGCTGGTCGGCTCCGGGGGAAGCGGGGCGCCTGCCGGGCGCTCCGGCCTCGTTCACCCCCTTCACCGCGGCGCCCTTGAGGCGCTGTTCCAGCTCGGCGGCGGAGATCTGCTTGGCGAAGGACTTCTTCACCGGGTTGGCCATGGCGGCGGAGCCGCCAGCGGCCGCCGTTCCGGCCTCACCGGTCACGGAAAGGCCCGGGCTGGACTTCTCCAGCCTGGCCTCCATCGATCCCACCTTCTGCACGAGTTCCTTCTCGCCAGGGCTGTCGGCATTGCCGGGGAAGGTGTGGCGGATGGTGTTGGAGCGGCGCATGAACTCGACATCGCCGAGGCTGCTGGAGGCATCCGCATCGAGGTAATAGGCCTCGGGTTTCCTGGCGGCCTTGGCGGCATCGGCCTGGCCCGAGATGGAGGAGCGTTTGCCGAGCAGGCGATCGAGAAGGCCCATCGTGGCGTGAGGGAATCTGTCAGGAAACCCTAGCGGGAATCGAGGCCCAGCCCATGGGTATCGGTACCGCAGCTGGCCAGAAGACCCCGCCGAGCGAGGTCGGAGGCGATCGCCTCGCAGACCAGCGGAGTGGGGGTCCATGCCCCCTGCATCGAGTAGTCGTACCAGGCTTCGGCACCGTCGAAGCCCAGCCGGTCGGCGGCCGCGATCAGCCTGGCGAAGGGAAGGCGATAGCGGGCCGGGTGGGCGAGCAGGGCGAGACCGCCCGCCCCCCGGATCGCCCTCACCACCGCTTCCGCCCGCAGCGCCGGGCCCACCACGGCCTGGCCGTGCAGGTACGGATGGAGGGTGGGGTGGTGGTCGCTGAAGCCGAGTCCGAGAACGTGAACCAGGCATCCCTCCAGCAGACAGCTGATCTCCACGCCCCGCCACAACTGCGGTACCGCTCGGCCCCGCTCCGCTTCCCGCTGGAAGACGGCGTGGATCTCGTCGTGGGCCGCGCCGCTGTGGTGATCGGTCACCGCAAGGTGCTTCAGCCCCAGGCTGAGGGCCTGACCTGCCAGCCGCACGGGGGGCAGGCTTCCGTCGCTCTCGACGGTGTGACAGTGGAAGTTGAACGAACCCGGACAGCTGTCCCGATCCACCCGCCGCAGGACGGCGGTGAGTGGATGGCGTTCCGCCTCAGCCCGCAGCACCGCCGGCCTCCGTGGCACGGCGCCGCCGCCACCGGGCATAGAACTGGATCGAGGCGGCCATGGCCACCACCAGGAACACCAGAAACCATGTGGCGGCCCCGGTGGGGAACTGGTTCTTGAACACCACGAGCATCACGACCAGCACCAGCAGAAGGGTGGGCAGCTCGTTGAGGGCCCGCAGCTGACGGCCGCTCCAGCGGCACTCGCCCCGCTCCAGCTGACCCATCAGGCGATAGCAGAAGAAGTGGTAGAGGAGCAGGGCTCCCACCAGGGCCAGCTTGCCGTGCATCCAGCCCTGCCGGAGCCAGGCCGGCTGGAGAAGCAGCAGTCCTGCCGCCATCGTCACGGTCACCACCATGCCGGGGGTGGTGATGATGTTGGCCAGGCGCCGCTCCATGAGGGTGTACTGCCCCTGAAAGGCATTCCGGATGGCTGGCTCCAGATCCTCCGCCTCGCGGTGGTAGATGAACAGCCTCACCAGGTAGAAGAGACCGGCGAACCAGACCACCACGCCGACGATGTGGAGGGTCTTGAACCAGAGATAGGACTCGGGAGGCCAGGCCTCCGGGGACAGCAGCGCCAGTCGTGTCACTCGTCGAACTCGTTCTGCGGACCGGTGAGCCTAGGAGAACTGGGCATCCGGGCCCCAGTCGAAAAAGCCAGGGGCATCGCGGTTCGACGAAACCCCTGGAAAGGTCGGGTTCGGTGAGCGGATGGATCAGCGCGAACTGCGGCCGCCACCACCGCCACCGCCGCCACCGCCACCGCCGCTGTCGAAGCAGCCGGCGATCGCACAGATGCCCACACCGAGCCCGAGCACGGCCGGGATGATCCACCAGTTGCCACCCCCACCTGTGGTGGCCGCCGCCGCAGGCACCCTGCAGCGGCGCTCGTCAGTGCGCTCGCAGGGTGCTGCGGGATAAAAGTCGAACCGGTATACCTGACCGGGAACCTTCTCGACATCATCGATATCGAAGGTGATTCGAGTGAAGTCGCTGCTCAGTTGCCAGTCGCCACGATAGATCTTCACGACCTCATCATTGGTGTCATCGTCATCGTC
>CAZVPB010000015.1:0-20738 GCA_964628165.1 uncultured Cyanobium sp. | reverse complement strand
ATCCGCCGGCTTCTGGCCCTGGTGCTCGTGGTGGCGAGCGTGAAGCTGCTGCTGCCCTCCGGCTAGGCCGGGTTCACCCCCCCAGATAGGCCATCTCCGCCCGATCGGCGGTCCCGGGCGGGCTCCCCGCTGCGCCGGTGCGTTCGGCGGCAAGCCGCTCCTCGCTCCAGCGGTCGGCGCGGCCCCGCCAGAGCCGGTCCAGGGCCCGTATGAGGGCCTGGGGATCGGAGGCCTCCCCTCCGCCCGGCCTCAGCCAGGGCTTGAGGTCGGTGCCGGAGGTGGCGAACAGACAGGTGTAGGCGATGCCGTCGGCGGTGATGCGCAGCCGGTCGCAGTCGCCGCAGAAGGGTTCGCTCACGGAGGCCACCACCGCCAGCTGTCCGCCGCCGTCGCGGTAGCGCCAGCGCCCGGCGGTTCCATGGGCCGCCCGGCCCATGGGCTCCAGGGGCCAGCGGTCCGCGATCCGCTCCACCATCTCGGCGGAGCGCACCACCTGCGCCTCGCTCCAGCCGTTGCGGTTGCCCACGGGCATGTATTCGATCAGGCGCAGTTCCACCCCCTGCCGGCGGGCCAGCTCGGCGAGGCGATGCAGCTCATGGTCGTTCTCCCCCCGCAGGATCACCGCGTTCAGCTTCAGCTCCCCCCGCGCCGGATCGAAGCCGGCCGCGCGGGCATGGTCGAGGGCCTCCAGCACCTTCTCCAGCACCGCCCCGCCGCCCGCCTCCCCGCCGCGCAGCCCCGCCATCCGCGCCACCGAGGCGCCGTCGGTGCCGTCGAGGCTCAGGGTGATCCGGTCGAGCCCCGCTTCCCGCAGTCGCCGGGCCCGCCCGCGGGTGAGCAGCTGACCGTTGCTGGTGAGGGCGATCGCCGCCAGCCCGCCTCGGCAATCGTCGGATGGCCGATGCCGCAGGGGCCGCACCGCCGCCACCAGGTCCTCCAGCCGGGCATCCAGCAGCGGTTCACCCCCGGTGAGCCGCAGGGTGCGCACCCCCAGCGCCACCGCGCTCTCCACGAGCAGGCTCCTCTCCTCGAGCCGGAGCAGATCGGGCGGGTCCCGGTCGTCAGGGCAGCAGTAGGGGCAGGCCAGGTTGCAGCGGGCCGTCACCGACAGCCTCAGCACGCCCAGGGGCCGGCCGTGGCGATCGTGCGGGCGGGGCACCGGAGGCGGCTTGGGCGGCTGGCGGTTCAGCCTGGCGCAACGGGCCCGCCGCTGGCGAGACGGCCCCCCCACGGCGGCAGATCCTCGGGGCGGTTCGCATTGCGCAGTCGCTCGGCCGGCAGCACCACGGCGGTCGTGTCGATCCGCGCCAGCCATCCCTGCAGCCGCAGCTCACCCCCCGCCAGGGCCGCCGCCAGGGAGCGCCGGTGCGGCGCGTCGGAGGGGTAGATCCCCAGCAGGGGCTGCAGCCGCATGCCGTCGTGGGCGAGGTGGACGCGCCCGGGCCGGCGGGCGGCGGCCCGCACCAGGTCCCCCAGTTCGGCGGGGGTCAGCCACGGCATGTCCACGGGGCAGAGCAGCAGCCGTTCATCGCGATGGAGCTCCATCAGCCGCCCCAGGGCGGCCAGCGGCCCCCGGTGGGGAGGGTCCTCCCGGACCGGGGAGAGGGGAACGGGCAGCCTCCCCGCCAGCCGCTCGGCCAGCACCAGGTGGCGGGGATGGCCGCTCAGCAGGGTGACGGGGGCGCCCAGCCCCGCCAGCAGCGAGAGCGTGCCCTCCAGCCAGGTGCCGCCGCAGGGGTGGGGCAGGAGCGCCTTGTCGCGTCCCATGCGCCGGCTGGCGCCGCCGCTCAGGAGGCAGGCCCGCAGGGCGGCTCCGGGCTGGGGGTTGTCAGGGATCGGGGAGATCGGCGGCAACTCGGTAACGGATCGGACAGTGGATGGGCTGGTCGAATGGTGAGATGAACCGGCGGTCAGCATGGTGCGCCGCGGTTCGACCGAGGCTCTTCCTTTTCCGAAGCCGGAGTCCATTCCTGCAATCGTGACTCCATGCTTGATGAACTCTGGTCCCTCCAGGGGAGATACAAGACGCTGCATCTCACCTGGTTCGCCTTCTTTCTCACCTTCGTCGTCTGGTTCAACCTCGCTCCGCTGGCCACCACGGTGAAGGCGGACATGGGGCTGAGCGTTGCCCAGATCCGCACGATCGCCATCTGCAACGTGGCCCTCACCGTGCCGGCGAGGATCGTCATCGGCATGCTGCTCGACAAGTTCGGCCCCCGCTTCACCTATTCCGCCCTGCTGGTGTATGCGGCGATTCCCTGTCTCATGTTCGCTGCCGCGCAGGATTTCAACCAGCTCGTGGTGGCCCGCCTGCTCCTCTCCATCGTCGGCGCCGGTTTCGTGATCGGCATCCGGATGGTGGCCGAGTGGTTTCCCCCCAAGGAGATCGGCCTGGCCGAGGGCATCTACGGCGGCTGGGGAAACTTCGGCTCCGCCTTCTCGGCCCTCACCCTCGTGATCGTCGCGGGATGGCTCTCCTTCGCGGGCGGCGCCCAGGTGGGGGATGTCGTCCTCAACTGGCGTGCGGCCATCGCCCTCACCGGCATCATCTCGGCCGTGTACGGGGTGATCTATTTCTTCAACGTCTCCGATACCCCTTCCGGGAAGACCTACCAGCGCCCCCACAAGACCGCCGGCCTCGAGGTCACCAGCATCAGGGATTTCTGGGGCCTGATCGGGATGAACGTTCCCTTCGCCGCCATCCTCGTCGTCCTGGCCTGGCGTCTGCAGAAAGTGAAGTTTCTCGACTCCACCGGCTACGTGATCGCCCTGCTGCTGATCCTGGCCTTCTTCGTTTCCCAGACCCTCGGAATCATCCGCACCAACAAGGATCTGCTGACGGGTCGCAAGGTCTATCCCAAGGAGGACCGCTACGAGTTCAAACAGGTGGCCATTCTCGAGCTCACCTACATCGTCAACTTCGGCTCCGAGCTGGCCGTGGTCTCGATGCTGCCGGAATTCTTCGAGACCACCTTCGCGATTCCCAAGGCTCTCGCCGGCATTCTCGGATCCGCCTTCGCCTTCGTGAACCTGGTGGCGCGCCCTGGGGGTGGTCTGCTCTCCGACAGGATGGGTTCCCGCAAGAAGACGATGGGCTTCCTCACCGTGGGCCTGGGCATCGGTTACCTGGTGATGAGCCTGATCAAGCCCGGCACCTTCACCGGCACGGTCGGCATCCTGGTGGCCCTGCTCATCACCATGGGCTGCTCGTTCTTCGTGCAGGCCGGCGAAGGATCCACCTTCGCGATGGTGCCGCTGGTGAAGCGACGGGTCACCGGCCAGATCGCCGGCATGGTGGGTGCCTACGGCAACGTGGGTGCGGTGGCCTACCTCACCATCTACAGCCTGCTGCCGATGTGGATGGGCGGCGGGGCGGAGCCCTCCCCCGAGGTGATCGCCGCCTCCAACAGCGCCTACTTCCAGATCCTGGGCATCGCCGGCCTGATCGTGGGCCTGCTCTGCTACTTCTTCCTCAAGGAGCCGAAGGGATCCTTCGATGAACTCCATGAGGGGGAGGAGCCTGAACCGGTGCTCATCTGACCCGTTCGTTCCCCTCGATCGCGTCAGGATGAACCCCTCCTCCCCGCCGGCCGGCAGCCGCTCCCAGTGCCCCTACTGCGGAGTGGGCTGCGGTCTGGAACTGCTCCCCCCCGCGGGCAAGGCCCAGGCCACCCGCCGCGACGACGAAGGCATCCCCATCTGGGGGGCCCGCGGCGACCGTGGGCACCCCTCCAGCCTGGGGCAGGTCTGCGTCAAGGGCGCCACGGTCACCGAGACGCTCCACCGCGGCCGTCTCACCGAACCCCTCTGGCGGCCTTCGCTGGATGTTCCCTTCCAGCCGATCGGCTGGGAGGAGGCCCTGGAGCGGATCGTCGCCCGGATCCGCTCCGCCCTCGCCGGCCCGGGTGCCGGTGCCATCGCCATGTACGGCTCCGGTCAGTTCCACACCGAGGACTACTACGTCGCCCAGAAACTGCTCAAGGGGGCGATCGGCACCAACAACTTTGATGCCAATTCCCGGCTGTGCATGAGCTCGGCCGTGGCCGGCTACGCCCGCAGCCTCGGCTCCGACGGCCCCCCCTGCTGCTACGACGACCTCGATCTCTGCGACGGCGCCTTCCTGATCGGCACCAACCTGGCCGAGTGCCATCCGGTGCTCTTCCAGCGACTCGCCAAGCGCCATCGCAAGCGCCGCCGCCCCGGCGATCTGCAGGTGGTGGTGGTGGACCCGCGCCGCACGGCCACCAGCGCCATCGCCGATCTTCACCTGGCCATCCGCCCGGGCACCGATCTGGCGCTGCTGCACGGCATCGGCCACCTGCTGCTGCGCCGCCATCCCGGCGCCCTCGACGAAGCCTTCATCGAGGACGCCACCACCGGCCTGCCCGCCTATGCCGAGCTCCTGGCCGACTGGGCGCCGGAGCGTGTCGCCCCTCTCTGCGGCATCACCACCGAGGAGCTCGAAGCCGCCGCCCTGGTGTGGGGCCGCAGCCGGGCGCTCCTCAGCCTGTGGTCGATGGGGGTGAACCAGTCGAGGGAGGGCACCGCCACCGTGGGGGGGCTGATCAACCTCCACCTGCTCACGGGGCAGATCGGCCGGCCCGGTTCCGGCCCCTTTTCCCTCACCGGCCAGCCCAACGCCATGGGCGGCCGGGAGGCGGGGGGGCTCGCCCATCTCCTGCCCGGGTACCGCAGCGTGAAGGACCCGGACCACCGGGCGGTGGTGGAGCAGGCCTGGGGTTTCCCGGCCGGCGCGATCGCCGCCGAGCCCGGCCTCACCGCCTGGCAGCAGGTGGAGGCGATGGAGGCGGGCCGCCTCCAGCTGTGGTGGGTGGCGGCCACCAACCCGCTGGTGAGCATGCCCCACCTCGACCGCGTCAGGGCGGCCATGGCCCGCTGTCCGCTGGTGGTGGTGAGCGATGCCTACGCCGGCACCGAGACCGCCGCCTTCGCCCATCTGGTGCTGCCCGCGGCCCAGTGGAGCGAGAAGGACGGCGTGATGGTGAATTCGGAGCGGCGGGTGACCTTCTGCCCCGCCTTCCGGCCGGCGCCGGGGCAGGCGCGCCCCGACTGGGAGGTGTTCGCGGAGGTGGGACGCCGCCTCGGCTTCGCTGACCAGTTCGACTTCGCGACTGCCGCCGAGGTCTATGGGGAGTTCGCCGCCCTCACGGCCGGCCGCGTCTGTGACAGTTCCGGCCTCAGCCACGGCCTGCTGCGGGACCATGGCCCCCAGCAGTGGCCCTTCCCCGCCGGCACGGCACCCGGGGAGGGACGGGCACGCCTGTACACCGACCACCGCTTCCCCGCTCCCGGCGGCCGCGCCCGCTTCCTGGCCGACCGCCCCCTCGGCCTGGCGGAGGCGCCCTGTTCCGCCTATCCCCTGGTGCTCACCGTGGGCCGCTACCTCGGCCACTGGCACACCATGACCCGCACCGGCAAGGTGGAGCGTCTGCGGACCCAGCACCGCGAGCCGCTGCTCGAGATTCACCCCGAGGACGCGGCGGAGGCCGGGCTGGTGGACGGGGCCATCGCCGCCATCCGTTCCCGCCGCGGTGAAGTCACCGCCCGGGTGCGGTGCAGCGGGAGCATCCGCCGCGGCACCGTCTTCCTGCCGATGCACTGGGGCGCCGGCCAGGAGATGGCCTGCGAGGCCAACCGTCTGCTGCACGAACAGGCCTGCCCCCTCTCCGGCCAGCCCGAACTGAAGGCCGCCGCCGTGGCGGTCGCTCCCGTCCCCCCCGGCCAGGGGACCCTCCAGCGCCCCGCCGAACAGCCAACCCTCGCTCCCCTCCTCCCATGACGACGTCTCCCTCCTCCGAGAAGCTCAGCAAGGTGGAGCTCGCCAAGCGGCAGCTCTGCGGCCTCGATCTCGAACCGCGCCTGGGGGAACTGGCGGACGCGGGCTGGGAAGCCCTCGATGAAGCCACCCTCACGATCCACCTCAAGTGGCTGGGAATCTTCTTCCGCCCCGTGACGCCCGGCCGCTTCATGCTGCGGCTCCGCACCCCCAACGGCGTGGTGCGGGCCGAGCAGCTCGAGGTGCTGGCCGAGGCGGTGGACCGCTGCGGCCGGCACGGCAGCGCCGACATCACCACCCGCCAGAACCTGCAGCTGCGGGGCCTGCTCTTCGAGGACATGCCCCCCCTGCTGCGGGCCATGGAGGCGGTGGGGCTCACCAGCCGCCAGTCCGGTCACGACAATCCCCGCAACGTCACCGGCAATCCGCTGGCCGGCATCGACCCGGAGGAGTTCGTCGACACCCGCCCCCTGGTGGACGCCATCCAGGCGGCGCTGCTCGGCCCCGAGGGGCCCCGCAACCTGCCCCGCAAGTTCAACGTGGCCGTCGGTGGCGCCCCCGACAGCTTCCTGCTCCACAACGACCTCGCCTTCCTGCCGGCCCGTCACCGCGGCGAGCTCGGCTTCACGGTGATGGTGGGCGGGTTCTTCTCCGGCCAGCGCAACGAGCTGGCGGTTCCCCTCGGCCTCTGGCTGCGGAGCGAGGAGCTGGTGCCCTTCACCCTGGCGGTGCTGCGCCACTACGAGCGGGAAGGCCCGCGGGCGGTGCGCACCCGCTGCCGGCTGATGTATTTCATCGACGCACTGGGCCTGGACGCCTACCGGCAGCAGGTGCTCGGGAGCTACGGGGACTTCGCCGGTCCCGGGGTCGCCGCCGCCGTTCCCCGCCATGACGGCACCCACCTGGTGGACCGCGCGCCGCGGGATGTCTGCGGCATCCACGCGCAGAAGCAGCCGGGCCTGCACTGGGCGGGCCTGCATGTGCCGATGGGGCGTCTCGACGCCGAGGCGATGTGGGACCTGGCCCGCCTGGCGAAGAGCTACGGCCGCGGCGAGCTGCGTCTCACCGAGAGCCAGAACGCCCTCATCACCGACGTTCCCACCGATCGTCTCGAGGCGCTGCGGGCCGAACCCCTGCTCCGCCGGTTCCGCCTCGATCCCTCTCCGCTCCAGGCGGAGGCGGTGAGCTGCACCGGCAGCCGCTACTGCAGCTTCGCCCTGATCCCCACCAAGAGCACCGCCCAGGCCGTGCTCGAGGAACTCGAGCAGAGGATCGAGCTTCCCGATGCGGTGCGGATGCACTGGACCGGCTGCCCCAACGCCTGCGGCCAGCCCTACATGGGCCAGATCGGCCTGATGGGGGCCAAGGCCCGCAAGGACGGCGAGATGGTGGAGGCCGCCAAGATCTTCGTGGGGGGCTCGATGGGGGCCGAGCCCCGGCTGGCGGAGCCGGAGGGGAAGCCCGTTCCCCTCAGCGAGCTGCCTGCGGCGCTGGAGCGCCTGCTCGTGGAGCACTACGGTGCGACCCCGCGGGCCGGCGCCGGCTGAGGCCCGCCATCCAGCGGAGCGGGGAGCGGCCATGGCGCCTGGCCTGCCGCCGCCGTTCCCGGTAGGCCCGGTCCACGGCTTCCATCTCCTCGCCGTCGGAATGATCCACCACGCCGTAGAGCAGGCCGGTGATCCGCTCCGGATCCATGGCCTCGGCGGCCGCCTCCTGCCACAGCCGCTCGCTGCGGCGACGGTCGGCGCGGGCGAACTGGGCCTCCGCCAGCTGGCGCGTCAGTTCGAACACCAACTGCCTCTCCTTGAACTCCGCGAAGCTGCCTTCGAACTGGTGCGGATAGAAACTTCGGGCCGCGGCCATGGCCTGTCTCCCGGTTCAGGGTGGTGCCTCACGTCCTAGGAATGCCGGGGAGGAAGGGAAAGGGGAGGGATCGATCAGGACATGAAACGTATCGGATGTGACGATCTGCCCCCGCCGGGGAGCGCCGAACGGGTCGCGTTCCTCCGCCGGCTGCCCTCCACCGCAGGGTTCTCCGTGCTGACCTGGGTGGAGGCGATCGAGGCGGGCGCCCTGGCCCCCGAACCCGATCTGCTGCGGGTGCTCGGTCCGCGCCTCGATGCCGTCGCGGCGCTGCGGCTGCTGAACCTGGCTCTGCACCCGTCGGCGGGGGGAACGGTGGATCCGGTGCTGCTGGAGACGGCCGGCGGGCTGCGGCATCCGGCCCTGGCTGCCCGGCTGCGCGGCGAACTCGAGGCTGCCCGCGATCCGGTGACCGCTTCGCTGCTGGTGCCCCTGCTCGGCCATCAGCGGGATCCGCAGGATTTCGCGCTGCTGCGACGCCTGGCGCTCGAACCGGGGCCGCGACCCCTGCGCCACGCCTCCATGGAGGGGCTGGCCCGCGGGCTTCCCTGCTGGCCCGTGCCGGATCTGGCCGCGATGCTGGAGACGCTCGCCGGCGACCTCGACGCCAGCCTGGCGGAGATGGCGGTGGACCTCCTGGTTCGACTGCCCGGCGGGGTGGCGGTGCTGAGGCGTCTGGCCCTGGCGGACCTCGATCCGCAGGTGCGCAGGCGTCTCGAGCGTCGGCTGCGGGGCTGGCCGGGCGGCCCGGGCTGAACCCCAACGGTCAGCGCAGCAGGCCGAACTCCGCCAGGGCGCGGGGCAGGTTGCGATGTTCGTGGCCGGGATGGCTCAGCTTCACCAGGGCGAACCGCTGCAGTTCCTCAAGGGCCGGCCAGCGCTCCGGACGCCACTCCAGTCCGAGCTCCGTGCAGGAGCGCAGCAGTTCCTCGGGGGGGGTGTCGCCGCTCTGCCAGACGGTGTCCACCGCCGGCGGCATGGTGCGGGCGGGCCCCCCCGGCAGTCCGGCGGTGCGCTCGAGCAGCCAATCGCGCAGGGCCCCGATGGCGGCGGGATCGTCGGCCCACCCCAGCAGGCGGCTCCGCTCCTGCGGAGAAAGCGCGTTCCAGTGCTGGAGCCGCAGCTTCACCCCGGCCAGGTCCAGCTTGCGCCGCACCGCCATCGGCAGGCAGCGGAGGTCGGCCACGAAATCGGCCTCGAATCCGTAGCAGTGGTCGTGCTGGGCCATGGCAAATGCTGATTGTCCCCGGCCCGGTGTCCACCGCTGCAGCGGGCGGGCGCGACCCGGCGGACACTGCGGCTTCCGTCGTCTCAGGACACCTTGAATCTGGCCGCTTCCCTCGGCCTGTGTCTCGGCATTCTCCACGGCTTCCTCCAGGTCGGACTGGGTGGCACCGACTCCGCCCGCACCTCCTTCGCCGAGCCCGCCCCCCTCGTCTCTCCCTGGTCAGGGTCTCCATACTGAGGAGCATCCTTCAGGGAGCGTCCTCCATGGCCCACCGGATCGAGACCGCTGTCCAGCGGCCCTCCTCCGCCGGCATCTTCCTGGCGTTCTGCGGCATGTTCGTGGTGGGCTCCCTCGCGGTCCAGCTGATCGCCAGCGCCTCCCGGGGCCCCGCCGGTCCCGCCGGCGTCGACCCCGTGGTGGCCCACCCCTCCACCCTCTGGAAGACCCTGGGCGAGCGGTGAGGCACCACCCCCGGGCCGAGCGCTCATGAACGAACCCACCCGGAGCCCCTCGGAGCCCACCGCCGGCGGCCCCCAGCTCCCCCACCTCACCCCCACGGGCCATGTGCACATGGTGGAGGTGGGGGATCGATCCGCCACCCTCCGCACGGCCGTGGCCGAAGGCTTCATCACGATGGCTCCGGCCACCCTGGCCATGGTGGTGGCCGGCACCGTGCCGAAGGGTGACGTCCTCGCGGTGGCCCGGGTGGCCGCCATCCAGGCCGCCAAACGGACCTGGGAACTGGTTCCCCTCTGCCACCCCATCGCCCTCACGGGTCTGGAGGTGACGATCGAGCCGCTGGCCGGGCACGACGGCCTGCGCATCGAGACCTCGGCCCGCTGCCTGGGCCCCACCGGGGTGGAGATGGAGGCCCTCACCGCCGTGCAGGTGGGGCTGCTCACCCTCTACGACATGCTCAAGTCCATCGATCCGGCCATGACCCTCGGGCCCGTGCGCCTGCTGCGCAAGGAAGGCGGCCGCCATGGCCTCTGGATCCGGCCGGACGGTGAGTGAACCCTTTCCCCGGGAGGGGCTGCCGCTGGAGGCGGCGCGTCGACGCGTGCTCGCGGCCGTTCAGCCCCTGCCGGGCAGCGAGTCCGTGCCCCTGGCGGCGGCCCTGGGCCGGGTGAGCGCCGAGGCGGTGCACGCCACCACGGCCGTGCCCGGTTTCCGCGCCTCGGTCATGGATGGCTACGCCGTGGTGGAGGGGGATCCACCGCCGCTGGGCAGCCGCTGGGCCCTGGTCGGCCGGTCGGCGGCGGGCACCCCCTTCCCGGGCCGGCTCGTTTCTGGCCAGGCGGTCCGCATCCTCACGGGGGCGGCGCTGCCGGAGGGGGCCCATCGCGTTCTGCCCCAGGAACTGGTGGCGTGCATCGAGGCGGTTGACGGAACGCCCGCCACCATCGAGCTCGTCAGCGCCGCCGGGGCGAACCGCTGGATCCGTGCCGCCGACGAGGAGACGGCGGCCGGCGCGGAACTTCTGGCGGCGGGGGTGCGTCTCGGCCCGGCCGATCTGGCGCGCCTGGCCGGCTGCGGCGTCGACGGGCTGCGGGTCCGCCGGCGGCCGCGGCTGGGGCTGCTCGTGAGCGGCGACGAACTGGTGCCGCCCGGGACCGCGCGCGCGGCGGGACAGATCTGGGAGAGCAACGGGCTGCTGCTGGGCAGCCTGCTGCGGCGCCTGGGGCAGGAGGTGGCGGAAGTGCGGGTGGTGCGGGACGACCCCGATGTCCTCCGCACCGCCCTCGCCGAACTCGCCCGTCACTGCGACGTGGTGGTGAGCACCGGCGGGGTCTCGGTGGGGGACGGGGACTGGATCCGGCCCCTGCTCGCCGAGCTGGGGCGGGTGGAGTTCTGGAAGCTCTTCCTCCGCCCGGGGCGCCCCTTCGCCTTCGGCGCGATCGCGGGCCGGCCGTTCTTCGGTCTGCCCGGCAATCCCGTGTCGGCGGCGATCACCGCCCTGCAGCTGCTCTGGCCGGCGCTGGAACGTCTCGAGGGCATGGTGGAGCCGCCCGGCCTGCCCCGGCTGCGGGTGCGGCTGGCCAGCGGCCTGGAACGCCGGCCCGGCAGGCCCGAACTGGCCCGTGCCCGGCTGGAGAGCACCGCGGAGGGGCTGCCGCTGGCCCACCTGGAGGGAAGCCAGGCCTCCTCCCGCATCGGTTCGCTTCAGGGGGCGGATCTGCTGGTGGAGATTCCCGCCGAGGCGGAGCGAATCGAGGCGGGCAGTGAGCTGTGGGCTCAGCTGCTGCGGCTGCCGCTGTTCTGAGGGCGCCGGGGCCGGGTGGCGTCCCGCTCAGCCGCCCGCGAGCGGCGTGTTGCCCACCCAGCGGCCCCGACCGCCGCTCCACTCCCGTTTCCAGAAGGGCGCTTCCGCCTTGATCGCCTCGAGGAGCTCCATCAGGGCCCGCTGGGCGGGGCCCCGCCGATCCGCGCGGACCGCCACGAGCACGACCGCCTCCCCGGGGGCGATCCTTCCCACACGGTGGTCGACCCTCACCGCCGCCAGACCGTGGCGGCGGGCGGCCAAGGCGGCGAGCCGCTCGATCTGCAGCTCCGTCATGCCCGGGTAGTGCTCCAGCTCGAGGGCTTCGAGGGGTTCTCCTGCGGCGGTGGTGTCCCGCACGCGCCCGATGAAGTGGGCTTCCGCCGCGGCAGGGGATGGCCCGCCCCGCAGGGCGGTTTCCCATGCCGCCAGGTTGGCCAGCGGGTCGAAGGTCCCGTTCCAGAGACGGACCGCCAGGGGGACGTGCCGCTCAGCCACCGCTGATGGGGGGAAGGAAGGCGACTTCGTCCCCCGGCCGCAGGACGGCGTCGGGGGTGGCGAAGTGGTGGTTCACGGCCACCCGCCAGGGACTGCCGAGAGCCTCGAGGTTCAGTCGCCGCCACAGGGCCGCGGGGGTGGCGGGTGGATCCCCGGCGTCGCTCAGGGGCAGGTGCCGCCGCTCCCAGCCGGCGGCCTCGCGCAGCCGCCCGAAGAGCAGGACGGTGACCGAAGGCTCTCCGGCCGCCATGGGGTCCACCGCCGGATCCACCTGGGAGCGTTGCATCGGCGGCGGCGGCAGCGGCCGTGGCACAGGTCGCGACCCTAGCCAGGGATCCGGTGGAACCACCCTTGTTCCGCCTAGCTTCCCTCTGCGCCGTGCTGCCCCCGTTGGGCCTGTCGATCGCTCTCCTCACCGTTTCCGACAGCCGCGGCCCCGCCGACGATCCTTCGGGCGACGCCCTCCGGGACCGCCTCGCCGCCGCCGGCCACGATCTCCTCGAGCGGGGTCATGTGCCCGACGACCGCTATCGCATCCGGGCGATCCTCAGCCGGTGGATCGCCGACGAACGCCCGGAGGTGGTGATCACCAGCGGCGGCACGGGTCTCACCGGGCGTGACGGCACTCCGGAGGCGGTGGCGCCGTTGCTTGACAAGACGATCGAGGGGTTCGGCGAGCTCTTCCGTCAGCTCTCCTTCGACACGATCGGCACCAGCACGCTCCAGAGCCGGGCCCTGGCGGGAGTGGCGAACGGCACGGTGATCTACGTGCTGCCCGGATCCCTCGATGCGGTGACGACCGCCTGGGACCGGATCATCGCTCCGCAGCTGGATCCGGCGACCCGGCCCTGCAACCTGGTTCAGATCCTGCCTCGCCTGCGGGAGCGGTGAGGAGGGTCCGGCGCCAGCCGATGAGGGTCTCCAGCCGGTGCCGCGCCGCCCCCTTTTCCAGCAGGCGGCGGGCATGGTCGAGCCCCTCCTGCAGGGAGGAGCTCCGGTCGCAGAACCACAGATAGACCCCCGCGTTCCAGATCACCGCATTCGCCAGGGCCCCCTTCCCCTCCAGGGCCGCCTCGGCGGCCCGGCGCCAGTCCTCCTCGCCCGTCCAGGCGTTCTCGGTGGTGTGGCAGCCGTGGTCGCGGGGATGGAGGATGGTGCGGTCCACCGTGCCGTTCCGCACCCGGGCGGTGACGCAGGCCCGGCTCACCGGCAGGTCGGTGCCGCCCTCCAGACCCTTCACGGTGACCACGTCGTTTTCGCCGGCAAGCCGCAGCGCCTCCCATGCCCGCGTCTCGGTGGGGGGATGCACGAAGCCGCTCACCAGCAGATGGCGGCCCTGATGGGGGGTCCACAGCAGTTCCACGCTGGCCACCGGCGGCCGCTTGCCGAGCTCCTCGCGGTAGGGCACGAGCACCTCGGCGAAGGGGAAGTGGTCCGGCTGATGGACGAGAGCCAGGCCGTGGCGGTCGAGACCTGCCTGCACCTTCCCGATCGGCAGGCCCCGCAGCGGCAGACCGAGCAGGGCGAAGAGCTCCTGGCCGGTCACGCCGTACTTGACCGGCATGCGGTCGCTGCCGCTGAGCACCACCGGGACTCCCGCCGCGGCGAGCACGAGGGCGGTGAGCGGATAGATCGGGGCGGTGCGGCTGCGGCCGTCGTAGGGCATGCAGAAACACACGGCACGCCGCTCCGTGTGCAGCCGCGGCCCCCGGGCGCGGTACACGTCGAGCATGCCGGTGAGCTCCTGGGGCTCGGGCCTTCGGATCCGGTGGGCGATCAGGAAGGCACCGATCTGGGCCGGCGTGGCGCCGCCGTCGAGCATCAGCTCCATGGCGTCGCGGGCTTCCTCACGGGTGAGTCCGCGGCTGGTGTGCTCGCCGCTGCCGATCTTGCGCAGGTGATCCCTGAAGCGCAGGCGTCGCTCTGCGGAGGACGTCGCCTCCGAAGGCGATCGGGCGCGATCCTCGCGAGGGGTGAGCGTCGTCATGGGGGACGGGAAGATCCACACAATATCAGGCGAACTTGCAGATTTCCGGCCCTTGGGTGTAGCCAGCATCCATGGTAGCGGATGTTGCCGATCGAAACCCGTTTCGCGTCAACAATTCGGGCCTCATCGCCGTCGCGATGACCATGCACGTCTGCTGTGATTCCATGCACGAAATCAACCCGATCAGCCCACGGAAACTCACCGCGATCCTGATGGCCGCGAAGAAGGCGAAGGGGCTCAGTTTCGCTGATCTGGAGCGGGAGCTGGGCCGTGACGAGGTGTGGATCGCCTCCCTCTTCTACGGCCAGTCTGCCGCTTCGGTCGAGGAGGCGGAATCCCTCGGGCGTCTGCTCGGTCTGGAGCCTCACCTGATCGAGGCGCTGCAGGCCTACCCCACCAAGGGATCCCTCGATCCGGTGGTGCCCACCGATCCCCTCATCTATCGCTTCTACGAGATCATGCAGGTGTACGGGATGCCGCTCAAGGATGTGATCCAGGAGAAGTTCGGCGACGGCATCATGAGCGCGATCGACTTCACCCTCGATGTGGAGAAGGTGGCGGATCCCGCCGGGGATCGTGTGAAGGTGGTCATGTGCGGCAAGTTTCTTCCCTACAAGAAGTGGTGACCTCCCGCCCCTTCGTGAGGAGGTGAGCAGAAGCGGCGACGCTCTTCAGGCGTCGCCGCTTGCGGTGGCCGCGATCAGGCTGGACAGCCTGCTGCTCCATGGAATGGGCGGGTGGCCGGCAACTCAGCGGGCTCCGAGTTCGGCGGCCAGTTCACGCTCGAGCTTCTCGTCATGCGTGCGCGGCAGAACATCGGTCATGGTGGTGAGGTGAGTGGAATAGAAAAGCATGCCGATGAACACCATTCCGCCGACGATGTTGCCAAGGGTGACGGGAATGTAATTCCAGAAGACAATCTGTCCGAAGCTCACGCCGGAGCCGAGAAGCGGCCCTGTGGTGTGGAGGAACATGTTGACCACGATGTGCTCCATCCCGAGGGCCTGGAATGCCGTGATCGGAAGCCAGCAGGCCATGATCTTCCCGGGAACGCTCTTGCTCACCAGGGCGAGGGTGACGCCGAGGCAGACCAGCCAGTTCGCGATCAGACCACGTAAGAAAGCGAGAAAGAAGCCGAGAGCCCCGAGGTTCTGATACTTCGTGACCACATTGGCTTTGTTGAGGGCAATGATCTTGTTGGCGACCCCCACCCAGTCGCCGGAGCCGGTGGCCAGGTCTGCGGTGCCACCGCTGGTGAGGCTGATGGCGAAGAGGATGGCCACCAGGCCAGTGCCCAGGAAGTTGCCGATCCAGACCCAGATCCAGTTTCGGATGGTTTTGTTCCAGGTGCTCTTGCCGGCCCAGACCGCCATCGGGAGAAGGGCAAAATTGCCCGTCACCAGCTCCATGCCGAACAGCACGATGCTGGCGAATCCGAAGGGGAAGATGAATGACCCGATCCAGGGGATCCCGGTCTGGTGCATGATCGTGAGGGCAAGGCAGAGGGCCAGTCCGAGGACGGAGCCGGAATAGAATCCCCGAAGCAGCAGATCCCTGATTTTGACTTTTGATTTCTTGCCGCCTGCGGCGATCATGCCGTCGACGAGTTCGTTGGGAAGAACGTAGTCCATGACTGAAGATTGTGTTGCGTGGGGGAATGCCCTGGAAGTGATTCCGCTTGGGTGCGTGAGGGCTGATGGTTCGATCAGCGTCCTGGTCAGTTGCGGTTTGACGCCCGGCCAGGAGATCCCCTGGCAGGCCGGAGCCACCGGAGATGGGCTGCCGTTGAACGGACCGTGGTCCTGGGCCAGCCCGTTCTCACGCCTCCCATCAAGGGGCCGATGAAATTCCGGGCGTTGAGGTCAGGCCACTGCCAGCGGCACCGCAGCAACGGTCTGGGTTCGACAGGATGGCTGGATACTTCTGTTCTGCACGTGCTGGGACAGCACGCTGTCTCCCGGTGGGACTGCATGAACCATGAAACGCTGAGGAGCGTCAGTTCCGGTAAAGGAAGCCACGGAAATGACTGGTTTCAGCGCTTCAGAACGATGCGCGCCTTTGGCTGAGATTGTTGTTCGTGGCGCGGAGGCCTGCTGTAGCCATGGTTACCGGATGAGGGCGCCACAACCGCCGCCTCGAAGGCGTGCCTGTCATCGTGGATTGCCGTGACTCCCTCACCTCTTCACCTCGTGATCCATGGCCGGGCCGGCGGGGAGATCCCCCCGGCGGTGGAGAGCTTCGCCGCTGAAGTGGCGTTTCGGCGCGGGGCCCCGGTCACGCTCGAAGCCCTCTCTGCGCGGCCGGTGACCCTGGACCCGCCCGGCGGCAGGCTCGGCCTGGTGCCCCTGCTGCTCCTGCCCGGCTGGCACGTGCGGCGGGATCTGCCGGTGATCCGCCGGCGTCTGGTCGGCGCCGGGCTGGTGGTGCGAGGCCATCCCTTCCTCGGCGCCTGGCCGGCCTGGGTCGACCATCTGCGGGACTGGCTGGCGGGGGTGCGGCGTCAGGGGCGTCAGCCGGCCCTTGTGCATCACCCGCTGGACACGGCCCTCGGGCGCCGCTACCTGGGCATGCTGGGGCGCCGGCTGGAGGTGCCGCTGATCACCACCGATGATGCTCAGGCCTACTGCGGCGGCGACGGGGAGGGCCGCTGCCTGCTCCCCCTCGCCCTGGCCCCCAACCGCATGACGGACGCCCTCGCCTCCCTGCCGCTCGAGGCCCCCCACCTGCTCGCCCATCCCCCCAGCCGCACCCTCCTGCTCGAAGAGCTCAGGAGGCTGCCTTGACCCCCGAGCTGCCCGGCACGGTGTATCTGGTGGGGGCCGGGCCGGGCGATCCCGAGCTGCTCACCCTCAAGGCCCACCGGCTGCTGCGGTCCTGCGACGCGCTCGTGCACGACTCCCTCATCCCCCGGGAGCTGCTCGATCTCGCTCCGCCCGGGGCGGTGCGCCATTTCGTCGGGAAGCGACGCGGACACCACTCCGTCCCCCAGCCCAGCACCAATGCCGTGCTGGTGGACCTGGCCCGTCGCCATCGCTCCGTGGTGAGGCTCAAGGGGGGAGATCCCTTTCTCTTCGGCCGCGGCGGCGAGGAGGCGGCCCATCTGGCCGCCCACGGCATCCCGGTGGAGGTGGTGCCGGGCGTCACCGCAGGCGTGGCGGCCCCCGCCTATGCCGGCATTCCGGTCACCCATCGTCGCGCCGGCTCCAGTGTCACCTTCGTGACCGGCCACGAGGAGATCGACAAGGCCCGCCCCGGCGTCGACTGGCGGGGACTGGCCCGCAGCAGCGACGCCCTGGTGATCTACATGGGTCTGCACAATCTCGGCAGGATCTGCGAGGAGCTGATGGCGGCCGGCCTGCCCCCCTCCACGCCCGCCGCGGCGATTCAGCAGGGCACCGTGCGGGGCCAGCGGGTGGTGGTGACCGATCTGGGCGGACTGGCCGCCCGCGTGGAGGAGGAGGGGATCTCCTCGCCCGCGATCGTGGTGGTGGGAGAGGTGGTGGCCCATCGGGTGCCCCTCTGCTCGCCCGACCCGGCGGCGGCCGAGATGCCCATCCCCTTCTGAGCAGGTCTCACTCGAGCTGGAGCACGCCGCGGGTGCGCTGACGGCGCTCCCGGTCGGCCGCGTCGAAGCGGGCCAGGCAGTCGCCCTTCGGCACCAGGACGCAACTGACGTAGTCGGCCGCCTCGACCAGGGCCGCCCGCACCGCCTTGGCGGCGGGGGTGCGCTGGGTTTCGGCACTGCTGCTGCCGAAGCGGAGCGTTCCCGCCGCGCCGGTGAGCACCTGGCCGGTGCGGCCCATGTTGGGGGCGAGCAGCAGGGCGGCCCCCGCCGCCGGGAGCAGGCTGAAGCCGCTCTCCCGCTCACCCCCGGTGTTGGTCGCCCGTCCCTCGACGGTGCGGAAGCCCACCACTTCGCCGGTGGTGCTGTCCACCACCCGCACGTCGATCGCCACGTAGTCCCGCGTCTCGAGGTCGCTGCGGCGCTGCCGGAATCCCAGCAGGCCGAAGTCGCTGCCGCCGGCCCGCGACTCCACGCTGGAGTCGTAGGAGGTGAGGGTGCCCAGCACCAGATAGCGGGCGCCGCGCATCTGTCCCTTGCGCGCCGCATCGCCATCGGGCCTCACGATGCCCAGCTCGGCGAGTTCCTGCTCCGAGAGCACCGCCTTGAGGTTGGACCGCTCCACCACCTGGAGATCGCCACTGGCCTGGAGTTCGTTGGCCAGGGCGGCCGAGAGATCCGCCGCCACCGGACCCTGCCACCACCAGACCGGCTGGGTCACGGTGTTCTTGAACTCGGGAACCGCCACCGTGGGCCGGGCGGCCTGGGCGAAGGCCGGGACGGCTCCACCGACCGGGGAACCGGCCAGCAGCAGGGCGAGGAGCAGGGATCGCAGGGGGCGGGCCATGGCGGCCAGGGGGTCGTTTGCGCCCATTGAAGCAATCAGGAACCAGGGGCAAGGGCCCTTCGCCGGAGCCTGAACTGGTCCAGCCGGTCGGCAGAACGGTAGTCGCGGTGACCGTGCGCCCCCCGCACGCTTCGGTTCACTGGCCTATCCCGCCGCTCCTCCCCCCGAGGGACGCCATGACCGCCACCAGCCGCCTCCACACCGCCATGGACGAGAGCCGAAGATCGGCGCCGCGACCGGCGCCCATGTTCGAACTCATCCCCTACGAGAAGTTCCGGGACACCCCGTCGGTGCGGTTCTTCGACATCACCGTTCCCACCTCCAACGCCCGCGATCTGGTGGTGCACACCGGACCCGCCGTGAGTCCTCCCGATGACGCCGAGACGGGGGCCTGGCAGTTCTATCTGCACCCCCATCAGGAGGACAACCTGCTCGCCCTGCACGGGGGACGCACCTTCTACCTGGTGAACCTCGGCTGGAACTACCCCTTCCACATCGTGCGTCTCGACTGCGGTGGCGACATCCTGCGGATCCCGCCCGGCACCTTCCACCGCTCCGTTTCCGATCCCGATGGCTCGCTCGTGCTGAACCAGGCTGTGCGGGACGAGGGAGCCAGCGTCGTCCGCGAATTCCGCGTCTACAACAGCCGCCGCATCCCGCGGCTGTTCGCCGTCACCTCCAAGACCGCGCCCCTGCCCAAGCTGCACGGCCTCAACTGGTGAGGCCCCGCCTCGTTCGAGGCCTTCACTCCAGGCGGAGATCCACGGTCACGTCCCCCGCGCGGCGTTTCCCCCACCAGGTTTCAGCGGCGGCTTCCGAGGAGGAGGCCGCCGCCCGTTTCTGGGCCGGCTCCTCCGGGGCGGCCACGAACCCCTGCTCCTCGTTCTCCAGGCGATAGGCGTGCTGCCCGGCGGCGGTGGTGATGCGGAGCACCAGCGGCAGGTGGGGGCGGATCGCCGGGTGGAGGCAGGGGTAGAGACGGCTGTTCCGGTAGCGCACCGCCAGCGGTTCCCCGTCGAGGTGCAGCCGCCGGCCGTTCAGGGACAGCGAGCACTGCTCCTGGAAGGCGGCGTTCGCCACCACCTCGAAGCGGTGCAGCGAAGCGTCCACGAAGCGGCTGGTGAATCCGCCTTCCTGGGGGACATCGCAGATCAGCGGCCAGGGCTCCAGGGCCGGCCGCAGTTCCAGCCGCGGTGCCTCCGCCCCGCTGCCGTTCCCCGTCCCCGACCACCGCAGCAGCGGCGGGAATCGCCATTCCCACAGCTCCCGGAAAGGAGTCTCCTCGAGGGCGAACCCGTCGGCGGCCAGGTCGGCGAGGACCCGTTCCAGGTCGCTCCAGAGCTGGCTCGGCAGCAGCATGCGGTCGTGCAGGGCCGTGCCCCAGTCCCGCAGGGCGGCGGGGCGGTGCCGCGGTTCCAGCAGGTGGGCCGCCAGCGCCGTCCACAGCAGGCCGATGGCGCTGCTCCACTCCACCCGCGGCAGGCTTTCGAGGGCGCGGAACTCCACCAGACCCAGGCAGCCGGCAGGCGCCCCCGGATTCCAGAACTTGTCGAAGCTGATCTCGCTGCGGTGGTTGTTGCCGCTGCGGTCGGCGTGGAGGTGCCGCAGCGTCTCGCCGATCAGTTCGCGGTGGTCGCCCCAGGGCCCCTCCGGGACGCGGCCCTCGGCGGCTTCGAGGGTCCGGTAGGCGAGTTCGAGGTCGAAGAGATCCCCGGCCGCCTCATCGGGGCGGGGTGCCTGGGAGGCGGGACCCACCGAGGCGCCGGAGAACAGGTAGGCGAGGCAGGGATGGTGCTGCCAGTAGCGCAGGATCCCCACCAGCCAGGCCGGGCGGCCGAAGAAGGGGTGGTGCTCGAGATCGGGGCCTCCCCAGAGGAGGTGGTTGCCGCCGCCGGTGCTGGCGGGACGGTCGCCGGGCCCCGGTTTCCAGCTGCGCAGGCCCACCTTCGCCGTGGCCTCCTCGAGGCGGCGCAGCCAGCCGTCGTATTCCGCCCAGCCGCGGCAGACCGGCAGGTTGATCTCCAGCACGCCGGGGTCGGCGGTGAGGCCGATGGTCGCCCAGTGCCCCTCCGCGTCGGCGGGCAGCATGCCGCTGAGGCGGGGCGCCGGCAGACCCTCCAGCGTATCGGCGATGCCCTGGAGAAGGATCTCCAGCGGCCGGTGCAGCAGCGGCGGCAGGAACAGCTCCCAGCCGTGGGGGTCCACCTCCAGGGTGAGCACCCGGCAGGGGAGCCCCGCGGGAAAGTGCTCCAGCGGCAGACGGAGGCCCGCCGGACCCTCGGCGGTGATCAGCCGGCGCTGCTCCTCCGCCAGGGGCCAGTGGCCCGCCTGCCAGCGTTCCTCGTTGCCCTCCTCCTCGACGCTGAGGGGGGCGGCCCACACCCGCCGGTCGGGGTCGAGCGGATCGGCGAGAGGGAGGGGTTGCAGCGCCACTCCCAGGCGGCGGGAAAGGCGATCGAGCCAGGCCCTGGCCGCCGCTCCATCCGGGGGCGTTCCCGTCTCGCCGGGCTGGCAGGGGACGGACCAGCGCACCGGGGCCGTCCCGTCGCTGCGCTGGATCAGCCGCAGGGCCCAGCGGGGGTTCACCTCCCCCTCGTAGCGCTTGCCGGGGCAGTAGAGGAGGGTGCTGTGGGGCCACACCCGCAGCTGCAGCTCCCGGGCGAGGCGGCGGGCCATCGGCAGTTTGGTGGGGCCGT
>CAZVPB010000014.1:0-21605 GCA_964628165.1 uncultured Cyanobium sp. | reverse complement strand
CCGCTCAGCCCATCAGGCTGCGGGCGTGGCTCATGATCCCCTCGGGGTGGAGGCCCTGGTGGGGATACTGCTCCCACAGGCCGCCGCAGCCCTCCCGCACGGTGCCGAGATGGGCGTAGCGGGGCGTGTGGCCCCGCTCCAGCAGCCAGGTGCCGAAGCGGCTGCCGAGGCCGGTGCGGCGGTTGAAGGCCTCCACCACCATCACGAACGGTGAGGCGCCGATGCGGGCCATCATCTCCTCGTCCACCACGTTGAGGCTGGCCTTGTTCACCAGGTTCAGGGCGATGCCCTCCTGCCTCAGCCGTTCCACGGCGTCGAGGCAGCGATGGAGGGCATCACCGAAGCTCACGATCGTGCCGTCGCCGCCCTCGCGCACCAGTTCGTCGCGGCCGGGGAGGAAGCTGTAGCCCTCGCCGTGGAGCGGCCTGCCCTCGGCATCGAGGATGGCGGGCACCTTCGAGCGGGTGGAGAAGATGAAGCGCAGGCCCGGCTGGTGGAACACGGTCTTCACGCAGGCCCGCATCTGGCCGGCATCGGCGGGGAAGTAGAGCCGGGTGGGGGGATCGTCCTCCTCCAGGCCGTTGTCGGCGAAGAAGTTGTTGAGGCCGAAGTGGCAGGTGTTGTCGGCCATGTCGTCGATGCCGGCATGGGAGAAGTGGCACAGCACGTTCGAGCCGTTGAGCCGCGCCATGGTGATCTCGGAGATGACCATCTCCAGGAAGGCGCTGAAGGTGGCGAAGATGCCCTGGCGGCCTTCCTCCATGCCGAATCCGGCGGCGGCCGAGAAGTTGGCCCGCTCCATGATGCCGCCGCTGAGGAAGATCTCCGGATGGGCCTTGCGGATCGCCGTGAGGCCGCAGGAACCCTCCAGGTCGCTGTCGACGCAGAGCACCGACCGCCGGCGCTCGTCGGGGTCGATGCCGTCGAGCACCTTCACCACCGCCTCGCCGAACACGTTGCGGTTCGAGCCCAGTTCGCCGGTGCCCAGATAGACGGCGGGATTGCTGGGCTTCTCGATCGCCTTCAGCACCGCCACCGCCTCCCCGTGGCCGCGCCGTTCCAGGTAGTCGATGGCCCGCTGCAGCGGGATCACGTCGTGGCCGTGGGGAGTGCCCTCCAGCCCCTCGATGCCCACCGCCATGGGGCGGTGGTTGATCACCGCCGCCGGCCCGCCGGTGATCACCGCCTGGCGCAGCCTCCGGTAGAGGCTGTCGAGGTCCTCCCCGTCGCCGGCGTAGGTGGCCAGGCCGTGGCCCCCCAGGGTGCGGCTGAGCTCGTAGCCCACCAGGTAGTGGGAGGGGTGACCGGCGATGGTGACGTCGTTGTCGTCGATCACCAGCTTCACGTTGAGGCCGTTGGCGACCGCGAAGCGGGCCGCCTCGGCGTCGTCCCCCTCCTGCTGGGCGCCGTCGGAGCCGAGGCACACCACCACCTTGTCCGGGTTGGCGAGGGCCACGCCGTTCACGTAGGGCCAGAGGTGTCCGAGCCGGCCCGAACTGAACTCGATGCCGGGGGTGAGGGAGAGCTCCGGATGGCCCGGCAGGCGGGAATGGGCCTCGCGGTAGTGCAGCAGCTGCTCCGCCGGCAGGTGGCCGTGCAGCACCGCCAGCAGGTACTGGGTGGCGACACGGTGGCCCGCCTCGTCGAACACGATCGGCACGAACCGCTCCGGCGCGCCGCGGAAGAAGGCCTCCAGGAGCATCACCTCCGGCACGGTGTCGTAGGGACCGCCGGTGTGGCCACCGACGCCGCGGGCGGCACCGGTGGCGGTGAAGAACACGATCGCGTCCCGGCAGAGCTGGATGTTGGACCGCAGGGTGTCCTTCTGTTCCGGGCTCAGCTCCGGTTCCTGGGGATCGATGGCCAGGGGGCGGTAGGCGCCCAGGTCGATCGGAAAGCGTTCGGTGGTCATGGCAGGGAAACCAGTTGGCGGAGCGACACGGTGAGCCCGGCGGGACGGTCCGGCCGTCCCTCCAGGGTGATGCCGCGGCGGTTGGCGGCGAGGTGGCGCACGATCTGGTACACCGTCTCCACCTGATCGGCGGCATCGGCGGCGCGGGCGAGGTCCTCGAGGCCGAGGGGGCCGTCCGCCTCCTCCAGGGCCCGCAGCAGACGGCCCTGCAGATCGAGCACCGCGGCGGCGGCCTTCTTGCCCGCCTCCACCCCGGGCTGGTGGTAGGCGTTGATGTTCACCAGCGAGGCGTAGAGCCCCACCGCCCGCTCGTAGAGGGCGATCAGGGCGCCGACGGTGCGGGGGTTCACCTGGGGGATGGTGATCGTGATCGACTGCCGGCCGTTCTCGTGCAGGGCCGACCGGGTGCCGAGCAGGAAGCCGCAGAGGAAGTCGCCGCTGGTGACGCCCGGCTGCACCTCGATCGAGGCGCCGGGGCGGTCCTCGAGCACCTCGATGAAGGTGGCGAAGAAGTTGGGCACCCCCTCCCGCAGCTGCTGCACGTAGGCGTGCTGGTCGGTGGAGCCCTTGTTGCCGTAGACGGCGATGCCCTGGTGCACCACGTTGCCGTCCAGGTCGCGCTCCTTGCCCAGCGATTCCATCACCAGCTGCTGCAGGTAGCGGCTGAACAGCAGGAGGCTGTCCTTGTAGGGCAGCAGCACCATGTCCTTGCTGCCCCGGCCGTCGCCGGCGTGGTACCAGCTCAGGGCCAGGAGGGCGGCGGGGTTGGCGCGGATGTCGCGCACCCGGGTGGCCTCGTCCATCGCCCGCGCTCCGGCCAGCATCGAGCGCACGTCGATGCCCTGCAGGGCGGCCGGCACCAGGCCCACGGCGGACAGCTCCGAGGTGCGGCCCCCCACCCAGTCGTGCATGGGGAACTCGGCGAGCCACTTCTCCTGGAGCGCCAGGCGCCCCAGATGGCTGCCGGGCATGGTGATCGCCACCGCCTGGGGCGGGAAGGCCAGGCCCTCCCGCTCGAAGGCCTCCCGCACCTCGACCATGCCGTTGCGGGGTTCGGGGGTGCCGCCCGACTTGCTCGTGTTGATCACGAGGGTGGAGGCGAGGCGGCCGTTCAGGCCGGCGAGCACCCGGTCGATGCCGGCCGGATCGGTGTTGTCGATGAAGTGGATGGCCAGCGGCGCCTCCGCCGGCGCCAGGGCCGTGGCCACGAACTGGGGTCCGAGGGCAGAGCCGCCGATGCCGATCGCCAGCACGTCGGTGAAGCGGGGTGCCGCCGGCGGCTTGAGGACGCCGGCATGCACGTCGCGGCAGAAGGCCTCGATCGCCTCGAGGCCGGCGATGATCTCGTCACGGATCTCGGCGGTGGGGGCCAGCTCGGGGTGGCGCAGCCAGTAGTGGCCCACCATGCGGTCCTCGTCGGGGTTGGCGATGGCACCCGCCTCGAGCTCGGCCATCGCCGCGAAGGCCCGCTCGAAAGCCGGCCCCATCCGCTCCACGAGCGCCTCGTCCACCCCCATGCGGCTCACATCCACGTAGAGGCCCGTGGCCTCGTGGAAACAGAGCCACTCCTGGTACCGCCGCCAGAGATCCTGCATCGGCCTGCCGCCTCCTCGCCGGCGAGTCGCTGAATGAATTGTGCTCGCCGCCCCCAGCTTGGCGACCGTGGCGGGCACATGTCCGTGTGGTGCCGCCGACCTTCACGGGGAGAGCGGCGCGTTCCAGCGCTGCAGGGCCGGAACCCCCTGGTAATAGGAGAGAAGGCTGATGGTGGCGGTGTCGAGCAGGAACCGGCTTCCCTGGGCGGGTTCCAGTCCGATCCACCGCGCCGCCAGGAGCCTCAGGAGGTGGCCGTGGGCGAACACCGCCACACGGCCCTCCATGGCGCGCACCCGCGCGATCACCCGGTCGACCCGAGCGGCCACCTGGGCGGGGCTCTCGCCGCCAGGGCAGCCGTCGCGGAAGACGAGCCAGCCCGGCGCCTCCGCATCGATCTGGGCGTGGGTGAGCCCCTCGTACTCGCCGTAGTCCCACTCCCGCAGATCGGGCTCCAGCTGCGCCGCCTCCCCCAGGCCGGCCAGCTCGCAGGTCTGGCGGGCCCGCTGCAGGGGGCTGCAGAGCACCAGGGAGAACCGCATGCGGGCCAGGGAAGGGGCCAGCTCCCGGGCCGCCCGGCGGCCGTTCCCGGTGAGGGGGAGGTCGGTGGTGCCGGTGTGGCGGCCGGAGCGGCTCCAGGTGGTCTCGCCGTGGCGGATCAGCACCGCTTCGGCCGGTGAGGCGGGGGGCATGGGCAATCGATGGAGAACTTCAGGGCTGTTCCCCCAGGCTGACCGGCGCGGCGTCACGATGGCTGCGGCTCCGGCGGGATACGATCTGCCCGCGTTTTCCCCTCCCGCCATGCTCGTGGGCGAGGTGTATCTCGAAACCATCTCCACGGGCGTGATCACCCAGGAGGAGATCGACTGGCTCACCACCCACCAGAGCAGCTTCAGCCGTGAGGAGGAGGCCATGGCCCTCAAGCTGGGGCGCCTGCTCGACGAGGGCAGCATCCAGATCGGCTGCCGGCTGCTCAACCAGGACCAGCCGAAGCCGCAGACCCAGGCCTAGCCGAGCGAACCGCCGCAGCTGGAGCCGCTGCCGGCGGTGCAGCCGAAGCAGTGGCGGTCCACCCGGATCGGTGCACCGGCCGGGTCCCAGCCCAGGAGGTCCCGCAGGTGGGGCCGGGCGGCGGGGAGGCCCAGCATCTGGTTGAAATCGCAGTCGTGGAGGTGGCCGCGCCAGTCGACGCTGATCAGCTGGCGGCACATCACGTGGGGCAGGTTGGCGTCGCGGTGCCGCTCCTCGAGCAGCGCCTGGTAGCTCTCCAGGGCGCCGCTGCGTCGCAGCTGATCCGCGAACCGCTGGATCGGCATGTTGGCCAGGGCCAGCAGACGGGTGAAGGTGATGCCGTGCTCGCTGCCCAGCACGCGGCGGTAGTCGTCCTCGAGGGCCTGCTGGGGCGGCGGCAGGGAAGGCCCCTGCGGGTTGTAGACGAGGTTGAGCTCCAGTCCCGTGCCCTCCCGGCCGTAGCCGAGGCCGTTGAGCCGGCGCAGGCCCTCGATGCTGCGCTGGAAGACGCCGCCGCCCCGCTGGCGGTCCACGTTGTCCTCCAGGTAGCAGGGCAGCGAGGCCACCACCGTCACCCCCTCGCCGGCGAGGAACTCCGCCAGGTCCTCCTGGCCGGGTTCGGAGAGGATCGTGAGGTTGCAGCGGTCGATCACCTCCACCCCCAGCTCCCGCCCGGCCCGCACCAGCTGCCGGAAGCCGGGATGCAGTTCCGGCGCACCGCCGGTGATGTCGAGACAGCTGAGGCCCCGCGCCTCCAGCACCCGGGGGATCAGCGCCAGGGTGTCGGGCGCCATGCTCTCGGTGCGGTGCGGCCCCGCATCCACGTGGCAGTGGCTGCAGGCCTGGTTGCAGCGGTAGCCCAGGTTCACCTGCAGGGTGGTGAGGCGGTCGCGGCGCAGGGCGGGAAAGGCTCTGGCGGAGACGGCGGCGGGGGCGGACGGCATCGGAGAGTGCCTGCGGCGCTGAAGCTAGGTACAGGGGGGCCGGGCCGTCGGATCGGCCCCGCCGGCTCAGCCGAGTTCGAGGCAGGCCAGGCCGTAGAGATCGCCGATCGGCAGCGGCGGCGGGGTGCCGCGGTACATGCGCACGGTGCGGCTCACCGGCCGGAATCCGTTCCGCTCCAGCAGGCGCCCCGCCGCGACGTTGTCCTGGGGAGCGTCCACCAGCACCGGCCCGGGCCGCTCCCGCCGCAGCCGATCGAGCAGGGCCGCGGCGATGGCGGGGGTGTCGGCGATCCAGGGGCCGACGCGCCAGCCCCATGAACCTGCCTGTCCCCCGCCCGGCGGCAGCAGACAGGGCCGGATGCGCCCGAAGCCACGGCAGCGGCCCTCGCCGTCCTGCACCACCCACACCGCCGCCGGCGACGCCGACCCTTCCCCGCCGCGGTCCTCCCGCAGCCACTCCCGCAGGAAATGGGGCCGCGGCGTCGCCTCGTGGCGGGCGTCGTAGGCCTGCACCACCGTTTCGGGCACCGCATCGGCGCTCACCAGCCGGTGGCCGGCGGGGAGCACCGGCGGCGCTCCGGCCACCACGGCGGGGGGCAGCGACCAGCGGCAGGTGTCCCAGGCGGGCCGGAACCCCCAGCCGGCGTAGTCGTCCACCCGTTCCGGGGCGGCCTCGAGGCCGATGCAGGCCACATCGTCCAGATGCTCGAGGGCACGCCGCCACAGCGCCACGCCGTAGCCGTGGCCGCGGTGCTCGGGGCGCACCAGGAAGAGCCCCAGGAAGCCGTAGCGCCGGTCCCAGCGCACGCCGATGATGCAGCCGACCGGCTCGCCGTCGAGGCACCCCACCCACACGCCGGTGCGGTCGGCGTGGCGCAGGATCGCCACGTCGTGGGGGCCGGGACAGAACCCCTCCCGGCGGGCCCAGGCGGTGACCGCGGGGATGTCCTCCACGGCCATCGGACGGATCGCGAAGCCGCTGGTGGACGTCATGGCAGGCGCCGGGGGTGCCATCCTGTCGCCGCCGGCGAGGTCAGTCCATGTCCTGCGATCTGCTCGTGATCACCGCCAGCAACGGCGAGAACCTCAGGCTGGCCGAACGTTTCGCCGAGGCCGCCCGCGCCCATGGGCTCCTCCCCGAGGTTCTCGACCTCACCGGCCTCGGCCTGCCGCTCTACAACCCCCGCCGCCACGAGGCGGAGGGGATTCCCGCCGAGGTGGGACACCTCAGCCGCCGCCTCGAGGCGGTGCCCCGCTGGATCCTCTGCGCGCCGGAATACAACGGCTCCATCCCGCCGGTGCTCACCAGCGCCATCGCCTGGCTCTCGGTGCAGGGGGAGGACTTCCGCCGCCTCTTCAACGGGCGGCCGATCGCCATCGCCACCCACTCCGGCGGCAACGGCACCACGATGCTCACGGCGCTGCGGCTGCAGCTGGTCCACCTGGGCGCGGAGGTGGTGGGCCGCCAGGTGGTGAGCACCTCGTCGCGCCCCGCCCGCGAGGAAACCATCCATGATCTGGTGGGCCGCCTCAAGCAGCGGCATCCTCTCGTGGTCTGAATGTGGTCTGAGCGACTGTGACAATGGACACCATGCGCACGGCTGCCCCTCCGCTCAGCGCCACGGCACTCCTGGATCCGCCGCGGGGCTACCGGCCCCTCGCCTGGCTGGGACTGGCCGCCAACCTGCTCGTGCTTCCCCTCGCCCTCTGGCTGATCTGGGCCGATCCGCTCTGGCGGGCGGTCCACATCGCCGTGGGCGCCGGCGCGGTGCTGCCGACGGCGGTGGTGGGCATCGTGGCGGCGGTGGCCCTGCTGCGCTGGCGCGCCTGGGGCCAGATCGTGGCGATCGTGGCCCTCTCCCTGAGCCTGGCGGTGGCGGTGCCCTACGGCATCGTGCGCCTCGTGCTGGTGGAGGCCGGCCGGGCCCAGCTCGCGGTTGCCGTTCCCCTGTTCTGGCTGCTCAACACCGCCGTGCTCGTGTTCTGGTGCCGCCCGGCGGTCCGCGCCTACCTCCGATGAGGTAGGCGCCACGGGCCTCCTCCGCAACAAAGGTATCTGCTGCGACAACCCGGGGGTGTGGCACCGCGCTGGGATGCGGGATCACTCCGGCCCCGGGCCTGCCGATGTCTCCTGAACGCCATCTCAATGTCATTCAGGAACTGCTCGACGACCTCCACGACCGCTACGCCGGGGTGAACGAGGGCAGGGTGGCGGATTACATCCCCGAGCTCGCCAAGGCCTGCCCCGACGACTTCGGCATCGTCATCGCCACGGCCAGCGGCCGGCTCTACCAGAAGGGGATCACCGACAAGCCCTTCACCATCCAGTCGGTCTCCAAGCCCTTCATCTACGCGCTGGGGCTCAAGACCCTCTCCGCCGATCTGATGGCCTCCAAGATCGACGTGGAGCCCTCCGGCGACGCCTTCAACGCCATCAGCCTCGATGAGGCGACGGGCAAGCCGCGCAACCCGATGATCAACGCCGGCGCCATCGCCGCCTCGGCCCAGCTCTGCCAGGCCGATCCGGAGGGCGCCGAGCGGACGATGCTCGACTACTTCACCGAGCTGGCCGGCCACCCCGTGGGCATCGACGAGGCGGTGTACCTCTCCGAGAAGCACACCGGCCACCGCAACCGGGCGATCGGCCACCTGCTCCGCAACTTCGGCATCATCGATTCCGACCCGGAGCCGGCCCTCGATCTCTACTTCCGCCAGTGCGCGATCGCGGTGACCTGCCGCGACCTGGCGGTGATGGGGGCCACCCTCGCCTGCCAGGGCCGCAACCCCTTCACCGGCGCCCAGCCCCTCACCCCGGAGATCTGCGTGCGGGTGCTGGCCCTGATGGGCACCTGCGGCATGTACGACTTCGCCGGCCAGTGGCTCTACGACGTGGGCATCCCGGCCAAGAGCGGAGTGGCGGGGGGCGTGATGGCGGTGATTCCGGGAAGGCTCGGGATCGCCACCTACTCGCCGCCGCTCGACGTGTACGGCAACAGCGTGAGGGGGGTGGCGGTGTGCCGCGACCTCTCGCGGGAGGTGGGCCTGAGCCTGTTCAACCAGTACGCCCAGCCCGATGCCACGATCCGGCGGTCCTACCGCGGTTCCCAGCGCACCTCACGCCGCTGGCGCAGCCGCCGGGAACAGGAGCGGCTGGCCCCCCTGCGGGACCTCATCCGCATCATCCACGTGCAGGGGGTGCTCGACTTCGCCGGCATCGAGCAGCTGGCGGCCGAGTTCATGAAGCTTCCGCCGGACGTGCGGGTCGTGATCCTCGACCTGGCCCATGTCACCGAGTGTCCGGTGGAGTCGTCGTATCTGCTCGACCGCCAGCTCTGCGCCCTCGAGGACCGCGACGTGGAGATCCTGCTCTCGCGGGCCGGCCAGCTGCCCCTCGCCACCGACCGGGACTGGGACATCTCCCGCCGCGTGTCGGCCTACGAGCATCTCGACTCCGCCCTCGAGGCGGCGGAGAACATGCTGCTCGAGCGCCAGGGCGAGGCGGGTCCGGAGGGGGAGGCCGCCACCGGGGAGGCTGCCACCCGCAGCTTCCTCGACCAGCTGGTTCCCGCCCACCGCCGTCTGCTGCTCGATCTGATGACCCTGCGGTGCTTCTGCCCCGGCGATGTGGTGATCCAGCAGGGCAGCCAGGGCGACGAGCTCTTCCTGGTGCGCACCGGCTCCTACAACATCGCCATCGATCTCACCAGCGGCGACGGCCTCTTCCAGTCCACCCGCCTGGCCACCTTCGGTCCCGGCACCTGCTTCGGCGAGATCTCCTTCATCGCCGGCACCACCCGCTCGGCCGACATCGTGGCCCTGGAGGCGGGCGAATGCTGGGTGCTGCACCGCAAAGCCTTCGACACCCTGCGCCAGACCGATCCCGACGTGGTGATCGCCCTGCTGCAGGCCCTCACCTGCGATCTGGGGCAGAAGCTGGCCCAGACCAGCATCCAGCTCACCCAGATGGAGCACTACTGAGGCGGAGGACCCTCAGAGCACGGACGGCAGCGGGCAGGTGCCGCCGTCGGGGGGATGCAGGTTGCGGGAGCCGAACTCCTGCAGCAGCAGCGTGCGGAACAGCTGGCAATCGGCCAGTTCCCGGCGGAAGCGCACCAGGGCGGGGCTGGCACCGAGGGCGTCCATCCGCCCGTGGAGCCAGGCCCACTCGTAGGCGAGGATCGCATCGCTGCAGTGGGCGAGGCTCTCGCGGTACCAGGCGGCGTGACGCCCCAGACGGGTGGAGCGAAGGCCCTGATCGGCGGTTTCGCTACAGCATTCCTCAAGGATTGGTCGGATCAGACTCATCCAGGGTGGTCTCTTCTGCATAAACAACCTAGATCGCTCCGGGGCGGCCAGGGAACGGCATCGTTGTTGATCGAAACGAACCGGAATCATGGGCCTGAAATCAGTAATCAATCAAAGAAGAGTAGCGGTTGATACATCATGTCCCTGTGCGGATGGCTTTGTTGATGGACATGACGACACCCGAATCCGCCCCTCCCCGGCCGGCCTCCGCCGGGGCGCCCCTGGACCCCCCCACCGCCTTCGCCGCCGTGGCCCTGGCGGCCGTCTCCTGGGACGGTGTGCTCACCGTGGCGGGCACCCGCGCGCTGCGCCACGAGCTCGACTACCGCCCGCCCTACAAGCACCGCAACGACCAGCAGATGATCGCCCTGATGGACCGCCTGCTGGCGGAACTGCGGCGCCGGGGGGTGGATGGCCTGATGCGGGAAGCCGCCGGGGTGCTCGACGAGCGCCAGCGCCACACCGCCTATGCCGTGGCCGCCGAGATCATGCGCTCCGACGGTCCCCTGGCGGAGAAGGAGCGGGGGATCCTGGAGCGCCTGGCGGAGAGCCTTCATCTCTCCCCGGAGCAGACGGAGCCGGTGCTGCAGGTGATGGACGTGCTCCATGCGGACGTGCTCGGCGAAACCGGAGCCGAAACCTGAAGATGTCGTTTAGGTGACAGTCTGCAGGTGTCACAGCGGCCACAATCAGGGGTTGATGGGCGCTTCTGGACATGGCATCTTCCACTCTTCCCCTTCCGTTTCCCGGCGGCCTCTCCCGGCTTCCCCGGCAGTACAGGCTGGTGGATTCCCAGGGAGATCCCCATCCCGTGCTCGACGACCTCTACGACTCGCCCGACGCGGCCTGGGCGGAGGCCCAGCGCTGGTGGAACGAATACGGCCGCGAAGGGGAGCCCATGCAGATCGGCATGGAGGTGAGCACCGTGAGCGGTGACTGGCGCACCCTGCGGCCCCCCTGCTGCTGAGTCATGCCCCGGCCGCTCAGGCCAGGGTTCCGCTGAGGAACGGGGCGGGATCCTGGTCGTAGCGGTGACGGGTGGGGATCGGTTCCCCCTCCACGTCGGGATCGAGCGGATCGAGGCGGGCCGTGGTTTCCAGGGCCTGCCTCAGACGACGGGCGGCATGCAGGGGCATGTCCCGCGGAACGCTGATCCGGTCCCGCAGGCTCCGCAGAGCCCCCGCCGTGCCGGCGGGGGGCATCGAGGCCTCTCCCGTGGCCAGCAGGGTGAGGGCGGCCCGCAGGGCGCCGTCGAAACCCTCGCTGCGAGCCGTTCCCCGCTCGAGCAGGGGCCGCCGGTGCCGCATCACCCGCACCAGGGCGATCAGCGCCGCATCCGGCGGTTCCGGCTGACTGGTTTCGGGATCGGCCTCGCCCGGTTCCACCACCGGCCAGGGACCCCGGTCGATCCGGCGGGCCAGTTCCCGCTGAACCGCCGTGCCGCTGGCGAAGCAGCCGCCCATCTGGGGCGGCAGGTCGTGGCTGTGGGTGTGGAAGTCCCCCTGGGTGCCGAGATAGGTGGTGCGCTGCTCGAGGGCCGCGAACCAGCGGTGGATGGCGGGATGGCGCTGCCGCAGCAGGTCGCCCTTGTAGTAGGCGAGGCTGGCGTTCATCCGCTCCAGGTAGGGCACGAACACCAGGTCGGCGGTGGTGATCTCCCCGCCGAGGAGCCAGGGGCCCGGCGTCGCCGTCAGCGCCGCCTCCATGCGGTCGGCCATGGCATGGAAGGCGGCAGCGGCGCGGTCCTCGTCGGCGCGGTCGCTGGCGGGCCGGCAGAGCCACTGGCACCAGGCGCGGAAGAGCAGCCGCTCCAGCTGGCGCAGGGGAAGCACCCCGGCCTCGTTCATGCCGGCGCCGAGGGGGCCGAAGGCCGCCTCCAGCCGCTCGAGGATCCGGTCGCTCTCGGTGATCAGACGGCCATCGAGCTCCACCGCCGGCAGCATTCCGGAGGGCACGAGCCGCCGGTACCAGGACTCCTTCTGCCCGTAGCAGAACATCGTGACCTTGCGGATCCGGTAGGGGATCTGCTTCTCCTCCAGCCAGAGCCACACCTTCTGGCAGTAGGGGCACCAGGCGTGGTGGTCGCGGTAGAGGGTGACGCGCACCTCGGCCGGGTCGTGGCCGAAGAGCCGCAGCGTGGCCTGGGCGCTGGTGGCTCCCTGCTCCGGATCACGCGGAAAGGGCCCGGCGGAGTCCGCCAGGCCCTCGAGGGCGCTCCAGGAGTGGGCCAGACCGTTCAAGCGGAGGAGATCAGGCGCCTGCAGTCGGCATCAGGCGACGACGTCGGAGCCCTTCTCGCCGGTGCGGATGCGGATGGCGTCCTCCACCGGCAGAACGACGATCTTGCCGTCGCCCACCTCGCCGGTCTGGGCCGCCGTGCGGACCGCATCGACGGTGGCGGCCACCTTGTCGTCGTTGACGATGAGGAAGATCATCACCTTGGGAAGGAAGCGGGCCTCCACCTTCACGCCCCGGTACACCTCGGTGTGCCCGAGCTGGCGGCCGAAGCCCTGAACCGTGGAGGTGGTGATGCCGTTGATGCCGAGCTCCACGAGAGCGTCCTTGACGGAATCGAGCTTCTCGGGGCGGATGATGGCCTGAATCTGCTTCAAGGCGGGCTGGAGTGAACCTGACCTCCATTACGCCAGACAGCCCGGCCGGCGGGGGCGTGACGTATCAGTTTGAAAACATTGGTTGACCCTGGTGGTTGGCTTTTCCCCGCGAATCCGCCGTGGGAAGCACAACAATCCCCATTTCTGTAGCAACGGCAACAAGCATTTGGTGCGTCAGGCGGCACCGTTTCCAGCCAGGACGCTTCCGTCGTCTTCCAACCCCCGTGCAGCCACTGCTCTCTTGATCCGTTCCATGACAGTTGCCCCGCACGTCTCCCCCAGGCGCGCCTCGCCACGGCGCCTGAAGGAGGCGAGTCTGCTCGAAGCCCCGTCCGTGCTCATGAGCCGGTTCCGGGGTCTCTCCTCCAGCCGTGGCCTCACCTGGCTGGCCTGTGTCCCCGTCGCGCTGGCCGGCCTGGGCATCTTCAACCTCGCCGCCCACGCGGCCGAGCTGCCCGAGCTCACGCCTGCCTTTCTCGCCAACAACCTCTTCATCTTCGTTGCGGCGATCCTGGTGATCTTCATGAACGCCGGCTTCGCCATGGTGGAGTCCGGTCTCTGCCGCCAGAAGAACGCCGTCAACATCCTCGCCAAGAACCTGATCGTGTTCGCCCTGGCGGCCACGGCCTACTGGTTCATCGGCTACTCCATCATGTATGGGGATTCGGTGCTGGGGGGCTGGTTCTTCTTCAAGGGTCTGTTCTTCGATCCCACCGTCACCCCCGAGATGGTGACCGAGGCCAGTCTCGTCCCCACGGTGGACTTCTTCTTCCAGGTCGCCTTCGCCGCCACCGCCGCCACGATCGTTTCCGGACTGGTGGCCGAGCGCATCAAGTTCGGCGAGTTCGTGATCTTCTCCCTGGTGCTGGTGGGAATCCTCTATCCCATCTCCGGTTCCTGGCAGTGGAACGGCGGCTGGCTCTCCACCCTCGGTGGTGAGGATGCCGGCTTCATCGACTTCGCCGGATCCTCGATCGTGCACTCCTTCGGTGCCTGGGCCGGTCTGATCGGCGCCATGCTGCTGGGTCCCCGCATCGGCAAGTTCGAGAACGGCCGTCCCCAGGCCCTGCCCGGCCACAACCTCTCCATCGCCACCCTCGGCTGCCTGATCCTCTGGATCGGCTGGTACGGCTTCAACCCCGGTTCGGTGCTGGCCATGGACCAGACCGTTCCCTACGTGGCCGTGACCACCACCCTCGGAGCCGCCGGCGGCGGCATCGCCGGCACGCTGTTCTCCCAGTTCCGTGGCGGCAAGCCCGACCTCACCATGACCATCAACGGCATCCTGGCCGGCCTGGTGAGCGTGACCGCCGGCTGCGACGGCATCTCCATGGCCGGCTCCTGGGTCATCGGTTTCATCGCCGGCGCGATCGTCGTCTACTCGGTGGCCTTCATCGACGGTCTGATGATCGACGATCCTGTGGGTGCCTTCTCGGTGCACGGCACCTGCGGCATCTGGGGGACCCTGGCGGTGGGACTGTTCAACACCGAGAAGGGCCTCTTCTATGGCCATGGCTTCGCCCAGCTCGGCTACCAGATCGTCGGGATTCTTGCCTACGGCATCTTCGCCGCCGTCACCTCCTGGATCGTCTGGTCGGTGATCGGTGCGATCTTCGGGGGCATCCGTGTCACCGAAAAGGAGGAGACCGAGGGTCTCGATATCGGCGAGCACGGCATGGAGGCCTATCCCGATTTCACCATCTCGGCCAAGTGAGCTCTCACTTCACTTCCCCATCCTTCTGATTGCCCCTGCCGGCAATCCTGCGGCAAGGCCCGCTCCCTGGAGGAGCGGGCCTTTTGCTTTGGGCAGTTCGCCGGTCCGTCTCAGGGGGTGGTGATCGGTGCACGGGAGCGTGCATTCCCCGTGTCGATGCCGAGGTCGGCCTCCTCGGCCTGCAGGGTGACCGGCGCTTTCGAGCGCCCTGCCGTGGTGCCCATCGTCGAATCCCTGCGGGAGCTCACGTCGCCGAGGCTCACCGGAGCCCGGGAACGTCCGGGATTCTCGATGGATTCGGCCTGGGCGGGCAGCAGGGCGGTGGCGGAAAGAAGCGACGCCAGGCCCATGCCGAGGGCGAGGGGCAGGGCTTTGGTGGGGCGGAGGGAAGGCATGGGGGAAAGCCATTCACTCCATTCACTGTCCTGGCTAGCGGTGTCAGCCGCATCCCTCGCCAACGGTATCTTTCCCGTCGGCAGTGTTCGCCCTACCGCAGTCGAGGTAGGGACCCACCGCCGAACGGACCGTTCGCCGCCGAGCCCGATGATCCCGCGCCGAACCCTGATGATCAGCGGCGCCAGCCGCGGCATCGGCCGTGCCATCGCCGAGCGTTGCCTGGACGATGGCCACCGCATCAGCCTCGGTGTGCGGCATCCCGGCGATCTCGAGGGGTTGCCGCTCGGCCGCCGGGCCCGCGGCGAAGACGCCGAGCGCGTTCTGGTGCATCCCTACGAGGCCCTGCAACCGTCCAGCGCCGCGGCATGGGTGGAGTCCACGCGCCAGCGGTTCGGCGGCATCGATGGGCTCATCCATTGCGCCGGGGTGTTCTCGCGCGTGGGCCTGGAGTTCGGTGATGGCAAGGAGGAGGAGATCGAGCGGCTCTGGCGGGTGAACCTGATGGGCCCCTGGTGGCTGAGCCGGGCCGCCTGGCCGCATCTGGTGGCGAGCGGCGACGGCCGGGTGATCACGCTGGTGTCGATGAGCGGCAAGCGGGTGAAGGGCACCCTGGCGGCCTATGGCACCAGCAAGTTCGCCCTGATGGCTCTCTGCCAGGCGATGCGCAACGAGGGCTGGGAGAAGGGCATCCGGGTCACGGCCATCTGCCCAGGCTGGGTGAACACGGACATGGCCGCGGCGGTGAACGCCCTGCCCGGCCAGGCGATGACCCAGCCGGAGGATCTCGCCGAACTGGCCGCCACCCTGCTGGGGCTGCCGGCCAGCGGGGTGCCGTTCGAGATCGCCGTGAACTGTGTTCTGGAGTCGGCCTGAAGAGCCGCAACGCAAAACTTCAAGTAAGCGGAACGTCGGAGCAGACAAGAAAACTCCGGATACGATCACCCGGCAGAGGCGGCAGATTTCCGTGGTCGATGAGGAGCATCTGGAGTGTCTCGACTTCATGCTGTGGCTGTCCGGCTCCCATCGCGCCTCCCGGCTCACCCACACGAACCAGAGCACGGTGATCCGCCGGGCGAACACGGTGCTCTCCATCTTCGGGACGGAGATCCGCCGCAGCCGCCGGATCGGCTGGTGTGACCGGGGAGCCACCGATCTGCTGAGGATGGAACGGGCCGTCCATCAGCGGTTCCGCTTCCGGGGGCGGAGGAGGCTGCGGCTCCACACCCCGTACTGGTCCCAGCGGGTGGTGCAGCCGAAACTGCCGCGGGGATGGATCACCAATCCCCCCGACCCCGCCCAACCCTGCGAGAACCCTCTGGAACTGCTGCGGCAGCACGTGATCGACGCCTGCCTGGTGACGCCCACCCAGATCGGAGCCCCTGGCGACGATCTGCTGTGCATCGATCTGGTGCACAGCGTGATCGACCTCACCATCTTCGCCCCCCCAGCGGCGCAATTCAGGGATCTGGAGCGAACCTGCCTGGCTTCGCTGCTCGAGTCGGCCCCTTCGTTCCAGCTCGAACTCTTCGATTTCCTCCCCCGCAGCTGCCGGGAAATCTCGCAGCGATGGTTCCAGACCCACATCGCTCCTGCCGGAGTCTCCGACCCTGCCGATCACGACCCCGCTTCGCCTCACAACCCGGTGAAGGTCGCCTTCCTCACCCCGGAGATGCGCACCACCCTGAACGCTCCGTTTCTGGTGGATTCCTCACGGCCCCGCTCCTACCGGGAGACGCTGGTGGTGCTGCGTGAACACGGGGGGGAACCCCGCTTCCTGGAGCTGCTCGATGCTCTGCAGTCGGCCTTCCGGGTGTCACCGCTGCCGCTGACGGCTGGGGGGAACGGGCGGGAAGCGCAGCACCACCGACGCTCCGCCCAGGCCTGAGCGGCCCAGCTGGAGGGATCCGCGGTGGTTCTCCATCGCGCAGCGCACCACGAACAGGCCGATGCCCGTGCCCTCGGCCTTGCTGCTGTTGAGGAAGAGGGATTCGGGATCCCGGGTGTCCTGAGGAAACCCCGGGCCGTCGTCGTCCACCTCCAGTTCCACGCCATAGCCGTCCTGACGGACGCGCAGCTCGACGGTGCCCCCCGGCCCGGCAGCCTCGATGGCGTTGCGGATCAGGTTGATGATCACCAGCTGCAGCTGATCGCGGTCCCCCTCGATCCAGTGGGGACGCTCCAGACCTTCGGTTCGCAGCTGGATCTCGCCGCTTGCCAGCTCCGCCTTCAGCACCAGCAGGGCCCCGCGCACCGGCTCGACGATGTCGATCAGGGCGGGGGAACTGACCACGTTGCTGAGGATGTCGCGGATGCTGTCGATCGTGCGGCTCACCCGCCGCGCATCGCTGCGGATCCCCTTGGCGGCCATCGCCAGTGCCGTGCCGTCCCGCTGGCCGCCGGTCCGTCCCACACCGGTCTGGATCGTGCGGGCCAGAAAGAGCATGCGGGCCAGTGGCTGCTTGATCTCATGGGCCACCGCGGCCGCGGTGAGGCTGGTGCGGAGCTTCTGTTCCAGTTCGCGCTGGCGCTGCCGCTCGGTGCCGGTGGTGAGAAGCAGGAACCCCTCCAGCAGGCCGCTGATCACCAGACCCCCCAGCGGCAGGAGCGCCGATGACGGTCCGCCCCCGTCGCCCGGCAGGGGTTCCGTGGGACGGAGCTCCAGCTGCCAGGGGCGCCCCCCCTCCATGAGGCTCCGGACGATCACGGGCGGGTCGTTCCACACGGAGGGTTTCCCCGATGCGCCGTCGGCGGGAAAACGGGCCAGCTCCTGGGGCGGTGAACCCGGGGTGCGGTCCATCAGCACGAACTGGAAACCCCTCCAGCTGCCGTCGTCGAAGGTGGCGGCGAGCAGATCGCCGAGGCGGTACACCCCCACCGCGAACCCGGGCGGCTGTTTCACCGGCAGGAGCAGCAGCACTCCCTTCTGGTTTTCCTGCTCCTGCACGAGCTGGATCGGCGCGGTGGCACGGTGCTCACCGCTGCTCATGGCGGCGGCGATCGCCTCGGCCCGCACCGGATCGGCCTCGATGTCGAAACCGATGGCAGCGCGGTTCGCGGCGGCGGGCTCGATCAGGGCCACCGGCACATGCAAGGGGCGTGGTCTGACCGGCACCGTGTTTCCGGATCCGTCCCGTTCGGTCACCCGGAAGGATTCGAAGCCCGGCTGGCGGCGCACCTCCCCCTCGAACGCGGCCAGATCCTTGCCCGCCACGATCGGATTCCAGGAAACGGCATGGAGACCCCGCAGCCGGCTCAGGCTGCTGGCCGTGAAGCGGGTGAACTGGCTGGGGGAGAGCCCCCCGGTGGCCTCGAACACGCTGCGGATCCCCTGCAGCGCCTCCTCGTGGGAGCCGAGATTGCGGCGGAGCACCTCGAGGGCAAGGTCGGCGCGGCGGTTGAGGCGTCGATCGAGATCGCGACGTTCGACGGAAGCCGAAACCAGGAACGCGGTGAGGGCGAGGGTGAGCACCAGCAGAGAAGGCACCGCGACGGTGAGGCGGCGGCCGCGCCACACCTCGGCCTGATTCGGCAGCGCCATCAGGGTGAGGGGCGCGAACACGATCACGCCGATGGCGTCCCCCGCCCACCACCCCAGCCAGGCCCGGCCCACCTCGGCGGGGGTGAGCAGGCCGGCCCCGTAGAGGGTGAGGACGCCCACGCTGGCGGCGATCAGGCAGGGGGCCGGCCCCGCCAGGAGCATGAAGGTGAGGATCTTCCCGGCCTGCTCGAGCTGGGGACGGGGACCGAGCCGTCGACGCACCAGCTGCGCCCCCACCTGGGCCTGAAGCGCCACCACGGCCGCGATCACCAGAGCCACCAGCCCGGCGGCGCCGAGGGGCAGCCCCGCCAGGCGATACACCGGAAGGCTGAGCAGAAAGCAGCCCAGTGCCACACCCGGCAGCACCGGGGGCCCGGCATCGAACACGAAGGCGAAGGCGATGCCGGCGGCAGGCCACACCGGCGCCGCCCAGCCGGTGCCCCGCAGCGCCAGGAAGGACAGGGCTCCCACCAGGGCGTACAGAGCCGCCACCCGCAGAACCCTGGCCATGGAGTCAGGCCTGCTGGCCGGACTGGCTGGACGCCAGCAGCACCAGCTCGCCCCCCTTCACCCCCAGCTTCGCGGTGATGTTGCGGCGGTGGGTGCGGGCGGTGAGGGTGGAGATGTGGAGACGGGCGGCGATCTCCTCGGAACTGAGACCCTGGCCGATCAGGTGCAGCACCTGGCGTTCCCGACCGGTGAGCTGGGTGAAGCTCTCCTCGCCGGGACCATCCTCCTGGCGCCGCCGCAGCTCACGCCGCAGCAGGTCGTGGAGGATGTCCACCGCTTCGGTCTTGTCGACCACCGCGAGAATGGCGTCGTGCAGGTGGCGGGAGCACACCAATCGCTCCACCTGACCCGAGAGCACCAGGATGCGGGCCTCCGGCTTGAGGAGCAGGAGCTCCTCGGCCACCTCCACCCCCTGCCCGTCGGGCATGAACAGATCGAGCAGCAGCAGATCGGGCCGGTGCAGGCGGCAGAGGCTCTTGCCCGTGGCCACGTCATGGGCGGTGGCGATCACGTTCACCCCCCGGATGCCCGCCAACTCATGGCGCAGGAGGTCCGCCAGCAGGACCTGATCTTCCAGGATCAGACAGTTCATCCCTCCCTTCCCCATCCCGGTGTGCCGGGATAACCGCGCTGGAGCTCCGCAACGATCTAAGCGGAGTTCAACGCCCCGCCAAGCGGACCCGCAATACATCTTGCGGGGAATGCAGAACCGGCATCACCGCCCTTCACACCAGCCGGGCGCCGCTGGCGCGCTGGCGCTGGACCGGATCGAACACGGCGGCCACGGTGCGGATCAGCCAGCGGCCCCGCGGCGTCACCTCCACCAGGCCGTGGTCGCCGTGGCGCTCCAGCCGCACCAGGCCGTCGGCGGCGAGGTCCTGCAGGTCGGCCCACTCGGTGGCGAAGCGGTCCGGATCCAGCTCCACGCGGAAGTGGCACATCACCTCGCGGATCAGTTCACGGCGTTCGAGCACGTCGGGGTCGGTCACCACCAGGCCCCGCTCCACCGGCAGCCGCCCCTCCTCGAGGGACCGGTAATAGCTGCGCAGATTGCGCTCGTTCTGGGCGAAGAGATGGGGGAACTGGCTGATGGCGGTGGGGCCCACGCCGAGCAGGTCGAGTTCGCCGCCGGTGGTGTAGCCCTGGAAGTTGCGGTGCAGCCGGCCCTCGCGGGCCGCCACCGCCAGGGAGTCGCCGGCCAGGGCGTAGTGGTCCATGCCGATGGCGTCGTAGCCGGCCGCCAGCAGCAGGGTGTGGGCCAGATCGAGCATGCGCAGCCGCTCCCGCTGGCTGGGCAGATCGTCGGCGGCGATCTTGCGCTGCAGCGGCAGCTGGGCCGGCAGGTAGGCGAAGGAGAAGAGGGAGATGCGGTCGGGCCGCAGCTCCCGCACCAGCTCGAGGGTGCGGCCGAAGCGCTCGGGGGTCTGCAGCGGCAGGCCGCAGATCAGGTCCACGTTCACGCTGGCGAAGCCCGCCTCGCGCATCCACTGCATCGAGCGGCGCAGCTGGTCGGCCGCCACCACCCGGTTCACGGCCCGCTGCACGTCGGGGTCGGCGTCCTGGATGCCGAAGCTGATGCGGTCGAAGCCGAGGGCGCGGATCTGCCGCACGCCCTCGCGGTCGAGGAACTCGGGGTTCACCTCGATCGAGGCCTCCAGATCACCAGCCAGATCGAAGTGGGTTTCGATCAGCCGCCAGAGCTGGGTGCGTTCGTCGATGTTGAGGTAGTTGGGGGTGCCGCCGCCCCAGTGCAGCTGGGCCAGCCGCCGCCGGCCGGCGGAATGCTGCGAGACGAGATCGAGTTCCTTCGCCAGGGCCGCCAGGTAGGGGGCCACCGCCTTCGAGCCGGCCTGGGTGGTGACCCGGTTGCAGCCGCAGTACCAGCAGGCGTGCCGGCAGAAGGGCACGTGCACGTAGAGGGAGAGGGGCTCGGCGCTGGGGCAGGCCAGCTGGGCGGCCAGCTGCTCGGCGCCGACCCCGTCATGGAAGGCGGCGGCGGTGGGGTAGCTGGTGTAGCGGGGAACGGGCCGGTCGTACTTGAGCAGCAGCTCCAGCGGCGTGGCGTCGTCGAGGGCGGGGGAATTGGCGGGGGCGGAGCCGGCTGTCGAAGCGAAGGTGGCGGTCATGGCGGGGCGACGATCGCTCAACCGTATGCCATCAGCGTGATGGTGCGGTGCTGTGCCGGCGGATTCGTGGGGATTCGTTGCAGGGGGGGCGGTTCCTGTCCTGCGAGCCTCCTTGACTCATGGCAAAATTTGTCAACATCTGCGTGTACGGGCGGCCATGGCCACGATGAATGTCTCTCTGCCGGATTCCCTCAAGACCTACGTCGATGAGCAGGTGGACCGGGGAACCTATGGAACGGCCAGCGAGTACATCCGCGACCTGATCCGCAAGGACCAGGAGCGCGCCACCCTCCGCGCGTTGCTGATCGAAGGCATCAGCAGTCCGGAAGGCCCCCTGGCGGATGATGCCTACTTCGCGAATCTCAGGGCTTCGCTGGAGCCATCGCCTTGAAGCCTGTCCGCCTTCTCGAGAAGGCTGATCAGGATCTTCGATGCGCCGTGCAGGTTTACCGAGCAGAAAGCGTGGATCTGGCGAACCGGTTCCTGTCAGCGACCATTGAGGCGTTCGATTTCCTGAGTCGTTCCCCGTCGGCCGGCAGTCTTCGCCTTGGCTTTGAGGTGGGCCTGCCAGACCTCCGCAGCTGGCGAATCAAAGGTTTTCCCTATCTGATCTTCTACCGGGATGGCGCTGAGATGGTCCTGGTGAGCAGAATCCTGCATGGGAGCCGCCACATTCCCACCTTGATTCGAGAGGAAGCCTGACCTCTAAACCGGTAAAAGCCGGTGAGGGTGATGACACCACCCTCACCGGCCTTGGTCGGTGTGCACCACCCTCACCCCAACTTGCCCAGCTCCGCTAGCAGTTTCTGGGTGGCGTGGAAGGCGAGGACGGCCTCCTCGAGCAGTTCCTCCTCCTCGGGTTCGCTCAGGTCGAGCTGCTCGAAGGCGTCGTGGAAGGCGTGCTTGAGCTCGGCGGTGGGGCGGGGGAAGTGCCAGAACTCCAC
>CAZVPB010000013.1:0-21748 GCA_964628165.1 uncultured Cyanobium sp. | reverse complement strand
CCCCCGTTTTGAGTGGCTCCGGCCTTTCCCCGGTGGGGTAGAAGAGGGCCTGATCCCGGCGCCGATCGATGTCCCAGTCCAAGCGCGAGCAGGTGGTGAGCCACCTTCGTTACATCCGTCAGGAACTGCGGGAGATGCACCAGGGAGTCATGGAGGACGGTCTGCTGCCGGAGGCGGGCGAGGTCCGTGGCGTCATGGCGCAGATGGAAGCGCTGCTGGAGCTCCTGGAGGGCAAGGGATCCAGGAAGAAGGAGGCCGATGGCTGAGGAGCCCTTCCCGGCTCAGGCGGGGCGCGTCAAGCCCTGAGCTGGACGCTCCGGCTTGCGGCCCACACCCCTTGCCGCCGAGCCGCCCCCCTGGTTTCCTCATGTCGTCCCCATCACCCTGCCCCGGCTCCGTCCGAGGGCTTTTTTATTGGAATCCCCTATATGTGGGGTTACGGGTCCCCACAGCCCCAGAGATGGTGTAGACATGGGGAAGCAGGGCTCCGGGCCGGGTGATGGGGATCACCTCCGGGGGCCGGCCCGGCGGGCATCTGTCCGTCCGGCCATTCTCCCCGATGGAGCTCCTGCACCCTCTTCCCATGGCCGGCATGGATCCGCGGCCAGCGCCACCCCGGTACCAGCGCACCCGTTTCCAGCGCCAGGTCAGCGGCTTCGGCGCCCGTCTCGCCGAATGGGCCACCAATCCCTGGCGGCGTCTCTCGCTGCTCCTGACCGTGCTGCTGACCGGTTTCGTGGTCGGCGGCGGCCTGGGCACGATCACCGGCGCCCTCTCCTACATCGACCAGGTGGCCGCCCTGCTCTGCGTCCTCGTGATCGAGGCCGCTGCCCGCCTGCGGGCCCCCCTGCTGCGCCGCGGCGGCGACCGGCTGGGGCTGCAGCTGCTGGACATGGCCCGGCTCGGGGTGGTCTATGGACTTCTGCTCGACGGCTTCAAGCTGCTGTGAGGGCCGGGGCCGCGCCGGCCGCCAGCAGGTAGAGCAGCGCCATGCGCACCGGGATGCCGTTCCGCACCTGCTCCTCCACGAGGGTGCCGTGGGGATCGTCGAGCAGTTCCCCCGCCAGTTCCACTCCCCGGTTCACCGGGCCCGGGTGAAGAAGGGGCACCGCCGCGCCGCAGAGTTCGAGGCGGCGGCGGGTGAGCCCGTAGCGGCGGTGGTAGGTGTCGAGGCTGGTGAGCAGGTGCTGCTGCATCCTTTCCTTCTGGAGCCTCAGGGCCATCACCGCGTCGGCCCCCGGCAGCGCCTCCTCGAGGCGGCGTGACACCGAGACCCTGCCGCGCCGCGGCACCGGATCGTGACCCTGGCCGGGGGGAGGGGCGTCCACGAACTCCGCCAGGGCCGCCGGGACCAGCGTCGGCGGGCCGCACAGCACCACGTCGGCACCGCAGGCGGTGAGGGCCCAGAGGTTCGACCGGGCCACCCGGGAGTGGAGGACGTCGCCGACGATCACCACCCGCCTGCCCGCGAGGGCGGCGGGGGTGGGCTGATCCGGCATGAAGTGGCGGGCGAGGGTGAAGAGGTCGAGGAGCGCCTGGCTCGGGTGGCTGTGGAGACCGTCTCCGGCGTTGAGCACGGCCACCCCCTCGCCGCTGCGGTCCAGTTCCCTCGCCAGCAGGTGGGGGATCCCCGCGCAGCGATGCCGCACCACCAGCACGTTGGTGCCCATCGCCAGGTAGGTGCGGGCGGTGTCGAGCAGGCTCTCCCCCTTGCTCAGGGAGCTGGCGGAGGGGGCGAAGCTCTGGACGTCCGCGGACAGGCGCCGCGCCGCCAGCTCGAAGCTGCTGCGGGTGCGGGTGCTCGGTTCGAAGAACAGGCTGGTCACCAGGCGTCCCTGCAGGGCGGGGAGCTTCCTGGCGCCCACCTGAGGCAGGGCACGGAAGCGCTGGGCCAGGTCCAGAACGGTGCCGAGGTCCTCCACCGAGAAGGCGGCCAGATCGAGCACGTGCCGATGGCGCCAGCCGCCCAATCCGTTCCCGTCCCGTTCAGGAACCAAGGCTAGGTGCCGACAGCAGGGCGGCCAACCGGTCGTGGCGGGGCCGCCGGTCCCCCGGCGCGCGGCGGCTGACGTCACGGCTGGCGCGCAGATACCAGCGCCAGGGCAGTTCACGGCCTGCGCGGATGCCGATCCGCTCCGTCCGCACCAGGGGCTCACCCTCCTCCTCCGCAGCGAGGCGGCGCAGCAGGCCCTCCACGGCGGCGGGCCGCGGCGCCAGCCACAGACCGCTCCCCGGCACGGCGGGAAGGGCATCGTGCCTCCTGTCGATCCCGAAGGTGCGGGCGAGCAGGCCGGGGCCGGCGGCGCGGCGCTCGCCCGCCGAGGGCACGCTGGCGGCCCGCAGCAGCACGCCGTTGGCCCACTCCGCCCGGTCGGTCACCACGTTCACACAGTGATGAAGGCCATGGCTCACGTACACGTAGAAGCGTCCCGGCGGTCCGAAGAGGGTTTCGTTCGAGGCCGAGCGCCGCCGGTGGCCATGGCAGGCGGGCTCCGCCTGGGAGTAGGCCTCGGTCTCGACCACCACGCCCCACCGTGGCTCCTCCCCCTCCCCTCCCCGCACCAGCAGGCAGCCGACCAGTTCGGGGGCGACCACTTCGGCGGGTCGGGCGAAGAAGGAGGGGGCAAGCGCCCTGGTGAGCTCCCCGGCGCCGATGGCACCGTGGGAGGGCTGCCGTTGAGGCGCGGTCATGGCGGGCACCGTACGCAGGCCGGTCCGCCGGGGCAGACTGGCCGGAGTGCGACCCGGCCCGCCCGTGCCGGCTCCCGGATGGAACTCAGCGGATTCAACCTCGGCACCCTCCTGCTGGCCGGCAGCGGCCTGTTCTGCCTCACCACCCTCTACTTCGGCACCCGCGGCGGCTACTACGACACCGACGACTACGACGGCAACGGCACCGCCCACTGAACCTCCGCCTCCGCATCTCCGGCTCCGCCATGACCAGCGCCGCTCCCTCCGCCCCCGCCGCCGCGGGCCGCTTCCCGGACGAGGAGATCCGCCTGCAGCTGCGCACCTGGCCGGAGGTGGAGGCCTATCTGGAGCGCTGCCGGGGCGTGATCGTGCCGCTCGGGTCCACCGAACAGCACGGACCCACCGGCGCCATCGGCACCGACGCCCTGACCGCCGAGGCAGTGGCTCTGGAGGTGGGCCGGCGCACCGGGGTGCTGGTGACCCCGCCCCAGTGCTTCGGCATGGCCGAACACCACCTGGGCTTTCCGGGCACGGTGAGCCTGCAGCCCTCCACCCTCCTGGCGGTGATGCACGACGTGGTGCTCTCCCTGGCCGGCCATGGCTTCGAGCGGATCTTCGTGATCAACGGACACGGCGGCAACATCGCCACCACCCGCGCTGCCTTCGCCCAGGCCTACGGCAGCGCCGCCGCCCGCGGACTGCCGGTGGCGGAACGGCTCCGCTGCCGTCTGGCCAACTGGTTCATGGCCGCTCCGGTGATGCGGGAGGCCAGGCAGCTCTACGGCGAGCGGGAGGGGCACCACGCCACCCCCAGCGAGATCTCCCTCACCCTTCACCTCGAGAAGGGCCTGGCCCGCCACCAGCGGCCCCTGCCCGAGCCGGCGCCGGCCGGTCCGATCCACGGACCGGAGGATTTCCGTCGCCGCCATCCCGACGGTCGCATGGGTTCCGATCCCTTCCTGGCGCGGCCGGAGCACGGTGAACGGTTCCTCGACCTGGCGGGGGCCGCCCTCAGCGAGGAGCTGCTGCGGTTCCTGGAGGAACCCAACCCCTGAATCCCGGTCGCCGACCGCCGTGCCGCTAGCTTCCCCCCACCGAGAAGGCTGGCCATGAGCAGGATCACCGCCGAGGACGTGCGCAAGGTGGCGGAGCTCGCCCGGCTCGATCTGCCCGAGGAGAAGATCGCCACCTACACCACCCAGCTGGAGCGGATCCTCGACTACGTGGCCCAGCTCCAGGGCATCGACACCGAGGGGGTGCCCCCCACCACGCGGGCGGTGGAGGTGGTGAATGTCACCCGGGAGGATGGAGTGGTGCCGACGCCGGTGCGGGAGGAACTGCTGGACCTGGCTCCCCAGCGGGAAGACGACTTCTACCGGGTGCCCCGGATCCTGCGGGACTGATCCGGATGGCTCAGCGGACGGGGGAGACCGCCGTGCGGTGAAGCACCTCCAGCACCCTCCGCCGGGCATGGCGGGTGGGCATGAGTGCCGCGAGGGGACGGAGGCGGCTGCGGCGGCGCTTGTGGCTGCGCACCCCCAGAAAGATGTCGTAGAGGAAGTTCAATCCGTCGCGGCGGGTCTCGAAGAGCCCCAGACGCTGCGGTGAGCCCTTGGCATCGAGCAGGTGCCGTGTCGCCTCGTAGGCGGGGCGGTATTCGAACCAGGGGATCGACGGCCAGAGGTGGTGAATCAGGTGATAGTTCTGCCCCATGATCAGCAGGTTCATCAGCCGCCCCGGGTATACGCGGGCGTTGTGCCAGCGGTTGCGGGACTGGAAGGGGCGGTGGGGCAGGTAGTCGAAGAAGAGGCCGAGGGTGACGCCCACCATCAGCGCCGGGGCGAACCAGCAGTTGAACACGAACGGCAGGAATCCATGCCGGGCGGCCACCAGCACGATCGCGAGGAAGACCATCCGGCCGATGGCCCATTCGAGCAGCTCGAAACGCCGCCAGAGGCGCCGCCGGAAGAAGAAGATCTCGTGGTAGAAGAACCGCGGCGCGATCAGCCAGAGCGGGCCGAAGGTGCTGACGATGTGGTCCGGGTCGTTGCGCGGATCATTGACGTGGGCGTGGTGCTGCAGATGCACCCGGGTGAACACCGGGAAGCTGAATCCGAGCAGGAGGGCGGCGCCATGCCCCATCACCGCGTTCCAGAAGCGGTGCGGGTGGGCGGCGTTGTGGCAGGCGTCGTGGATGACGGTGCCTTCGAGGTGGAGTGCCAGAAACCCCAGCAGCAGGAGCACCGGCAGAGGCCAGCCCGCCACGAACCACCCCCAGATCGAGAGGCCGGCCAGGCCGTAGCCCGCCAAAAAGAGCCCCACGGTGGGATTCCAGGGCCCCGGCGGGTCGAGGAACTCGCGGGGGACGCTCCGGACCGGTGCGGTTCCATGGCGTCGTGCGGGGACCGGGAGCGGCGCCAGGGTCTGGGACATCAGCGCGATCGGATCCGGTTCGCCAGGAAGTTGCCCAGATTACGGAAACCTCGCCAGCGCCGCTGCCGCTGCTCCGCCGGCGCGATGCCCACCGGGGGACTTGAACCCCCACGGCCGAAGCCACTGGAACCTAAATCCAGCGCGTCTACCGATTCCGCCAGGTGGGCAGGACCCGACTGTAGGGAGCGGCGCCGGGGCGGCCCGGAGAATTCAGAATGGTGTCCTCCGCGCCGCGCCATGGTCGCCGTCCTCGCCGGATCGCTGGCCCTGCTGGTGGGTCTGCTCCTTCTGCTGCTGCCCCTGCTGGCCAGCGAGCTGAGCCGCCCCCGGGATTCGGCCTGGGGCGCCGTGGCGCTGCTGCTGGGGCTGGATCTGGTGACGACCGCCGAACGGCTGCGGGGCGCGCCCATGCTGGGGGTGCTGTGCGGCGGCCTGCTGATGCTGCGGCTCGGCAGCGAGGTGGGCCTCTCCCGCTGGCGGCAGCTCGCTCCCGAGGAGCAGCAGCGGCTGGGCTCGGCGGAGCGCTGGCGCAGCAGTCTCGCGCAGGTGTCGGCCGCCTTCCTCGCCCTGGTGGAGGGATCCGGCAAGGCACTGGCCGGACTCGGTGAGTGGATCGCCGCGCAACGCCGCACGCCGGCCGTCACCAAGCGGTGGGTCCGGCCGGAGTCCCCTCCGGCCTCCGGATCCCAGCCTTCCCCGCCTTCCTCCTCTGCAGAGGGGCCGTCTGAGGTGGTGGAGGTCGCCTCCTTCGTCGAGGTGGACGAGCTGCTGCGGGAGGCCGAAGCCTCCGGCGATGCCGAGGAGGCTGCCGACAGCCGGGAAACGGAGGCAGCCGCCAAGACCCCGGAGGCCACCGATCCCCCGGAGACGGGATAATCCACCCTGCCGTCCAGTCCCCCTTGACCGCCTCCCCGGTTTCCTACAAGGACACGCTGAACCTGCTGAAGACCTCCTTTCCGATGCGGGCCGGGGCGAGGGAGCGGGAGCCCCAGCTGCAGGCGCTCTGGGCGGAGCTCCGCGTCTACGAGCGGCTGAGCCGCGACAATCCCGGCGAGGTCTTCACCCTCCACGACGGGCCGCCCTACGCCAACGGCGCCCTGCACGTGGGCCACGCCCTCAACAAGATCCTCAAGGACATCATCAACAAGCACGCCCTCATGAAGGGGCGGCGGGCCCGTTACGTGCCGGGCTGGGACTGCCACGGCCTGCCGATCGAGCTGCGGGTGCTGCAGGCGATGGAGGCCGGGGAGCGCCGTTCCCTCACGCCGCTGGACCTGCGGCGCCGCGCCCACGACTATGCCCTCGAGCAGGTGGACCTGCAGCGCAGGGGTTTCCGCCGGTGGGGGATCTGGGGCGACTGGGACCGGCCCTACCTCACCCTGCGGCCCCAGTACGAAGCAGCCCAGATCGCGGTGTTCGGGGCCATGGTCCTCGCCGGCCACGTCTACCGCGGCCTCAAGCCGGTGCACTGGAGCCCCAGTTCCCGCACCGCCCTGGCGGAGGCGGAACTGGAGTATCCCGACGGCCACGTCTCGCCGAGCGTCTACGTGGCCTTCCCCGTGGTGCAGCTGCCCGCGCCTCTCGCGGAGCGGCTGGGGGAACTGGCCATCGGGCCGACGGGCGACGGCGGCGGTCTGGCGGTGGCGGTGTGGACCACCACCCCCTGGACCCTGCCCGCCAACCTGGCGGTGGCGGTGAACCCGGAGATCGCCTACGCGGTCTGCCGCGATGACGCCGCCGCCGCGGACCAGCCCCGTCACCTGGTGGTGGCGGCGGATCTGGTGGCGTCGCTGCGGGAGCGGCTGGGCCGTCCCCTCCAGCCCCTGCTGACGGTGCGCGGCGCCGAACTCGAGGGCCTCCTCTACCGCCATCCCCTGCTCGACCGGCGCAGCCCGGTGGTGATCGGCGGCGACTACATCACCACCGAATCCGGCACGGGTCTGGTGCACACCGCGCCGGGCCATGGCGTCGACGACTTCGAGACCGGCCGCCGGGCCGGTCTGCCGGTGCTGTGCCCCGTGGACGAGGCGGGCACCCTCACCGCCGAGGCGGGTCCCTTCGCCGGTCTGAACGTGCTGCGGGATGCCAATCCCGCCATCGTCGCGGCCCTGCGGGAGGCCGGCGCGCTCCTGGCGGAGGAGCGCTACGAGCACCGCTACCCCTACGACTGGCGCACCAAGAAACCGACCATCTTCCGGGCCACCGAGCAGTGGTTCGCCTCGGTGGAGGGCTTCCGCGACCGGGCCCTGGCGGCCATCGCCGCGGTGGACTGGCTCCCCGCCAGCGGCCGGAACCGCATCGAGGCGATGGTGCGGGAGCGGGGGGACTGGTGCATCTCCCGCCAGCGCAGCTGGGGGGTGCCCATCCCCGTCTTCTACCACCGCGAGAGCGGCGAGGTGCTGCTCAACGCCGACACCCTCGACCACGTGCGGCAGCTGATCGCACGCCACGGCTCCGACGTGTGGTGGGAGCGCCCGGAGGCGGACCTGCTGCCGCCCGCCTGGGCCGGCCGGGCCGGGGAGTGGCGCAAGGGCACCGACACCATGGACGTGTGGTTCGATTCCGGTTCCTCCTGGGCCGGGGTGCTGGGCGGCCTCGACGGCGGCGAGGAGGGTCTGCGCTATCCCGCCGACCTCTATCTGGAGGGGTCGGACCAGCACCGCGGCTGGTTCCAGTCGAGCCTGCTCACCTCGGTGGCCGTCAACGGCACGGCCCCCTTCCGGCGGGTGCTCACCCATGGCTTCGTGCTCGACGAGAAGGGACGCAAGATGAGCAAGTCCCTCGGCAACGTCGTGGATCCGGCGGTGCTGGTGGAAGGCGGTGCCAACGAGAAGAAGGATCCTGCCTACGGTGCCGACGTCCTGCGGCTGTGGGTGAGTTCGGTCGACTACGGCGCCGACGTGCCCCTGGGGCCCGGCATCGTGAAGCAGCTCGCCGACGTGTACCGCAAGGTCCGCAACACGGCCCGCTACCTGCTCGGCAATCTCCACGACTTCGATCCCTCCGCCGATGCGGTGCCGGTCGGGGAGCTGCCGCTGCTCGACCGCTGGATGCTGCAGCGCACCCAGGCGCTGATCGCGGCGGTGAGCGGGGACTTCGAGCGGTTCGAGTTCGTCCGCTTCTTCCAGGCCCTGCAGAACTTCTGCGTGGTGGACCTCTCCAACGTCTACCTCGACATCGCCAAGGACCGTCTCTACGTCAGCGCCGCCGACGCCTTCCGCCGCCGCAGCTGTCAGACCGTTCTCCACCTGGTGGTGGAACGGCTGGCGGGCCTGATCGCCCCGGTCCTCTGCCACATGGCCGAGGACATCTGGCAGCACCTGCCCTACCCGGTGAGCGAGCGCTCGGTGTTCGAGCGGGGCTGGCCCGCGGCGCCCGCCGCCTGGGCCGCTCCGGAGCTGGAGGAGCCCCTGGCGCGGATCCTGGCGCTGCGGGCGCGGGTGAACCGTCTGCTGGAGGGGAGCCGGGCCCGCGGCGAGCTGGGCGCCTCGCTCGAGGCCCAGGTGCACCTCGAACTCGGCGAGGGGGAGGAGGCCGGCCCCCTGCGGCAGGCCCTCGACCGGCTGCGGGGCAGCGGCCATCCCGAGGTGGACGACCTTGCCGACTGGCTGCTGGTGTCCGCCCTGCGGCTCGGCGGCGAGCCCCCGGACGCGCCTCTGGCCGAGTCCTGCGAGGGGGGCGTCACCGTCCGCATCGCCGCGGCCGCCGGCCGCAAGTGCGAGCGCTGCTGGCACGTCGAGACCGACGTCGGCCTCCATGGGGCCCATCCCGGCCTGTGCGGCCGGTGTGTCGAGGTGCTGGCGCCGCGCTGAGCCCTACGCCGCCCCGCCCTGCCAGGCCCGGGGGTCGAGGAAACGGCGGGGATCGGCGGCCGCCGCCAGCGTCCGGGGGCTGGCGGGATCGAGCGGGCCCTCCAGCAGTTCGGCCCCGCCGATGCGGGCGTCCTCCGGCAGGGCCGGCCGGTCGGGGTCGAAGGCGGTGGGGTGGGTGGTGCTGCTGGAGAACCCGCGGAAGATGAGCAGCTCGAACGGCTCGGTCCCGTCCTCACCGCCGGCGGCGGGGAGCGTTCCGTGGAGCCTCAGCACCCGGTCGGCCCGTCCCCGGCTCACCTCCTCCAGGGCGGCCACCAGGGCGGCGATCGGCGGGGAAGGGTCCTGCATGGATCCGGCCATGGAGTCAGAAGTCACCGGCCACCCGCCCCAGCCGCGGCAGCCGCACGAGCAGCCATTGGAGAAGTCCAACGAGGTAGGCCACGAGGCCGAGATAGCCCACGAATGCCGCCACCCCCGGGGTCCACTGCCCTCCGAACACGAAGGCGAAGACCCGGGCCACCACGCCGTGAAGCCCTGCCGGCGCCTGCAGCCAGGTGGTGCAGAAGCTCCGCTCGAGTCCTCCGGCCAGACAGGGCAGGGAGGTGGCGGCGAGCGCGGCCGCGGCGAGACTGAGCAGACTCAGGCTCCAGCGCCAGATCCGCAGGGTGAGCGGCAGAGGCCGCCAGGGGGGGAGGTCGGCCAGTTCCTCGTTGAGATCCACCCAGAACCAGAGCGCCAGCACCACCAGCAGCGGCGCGATCACCAGAAGCGGGAAGGCCAGCGGACGGCCGTCGGTGAGCAGCAGCAGGGCGATCAGGTGGAGGCTGGCCACCTTCCAGTACAGCCCCAGCAGTCGCAGGATCGCGCTCTCCCGCCGGACCGCCGCCCACACCAGAAGCACCAGGGGCACGGCCACGGCGAACAGCACGCCGAGCCGCACGTCGAGCCACACCAGCGATCGGTAGAGGGACTCCTGCACGGACGCCGGGTTCGGGAAGACGCCATTATCCGTATGCCCTCCGGGCGATAGGGTCCGCCGATGGCCGCCTTCCCCTCCCTCCCCTGGCTGCAGCGTGGTGAGCGTCCCTGGTGCCGGACCGCCCTGGCCCGGGAAGCCTCCCTCCAGGACGCGGTCGAGAACGTCGGCCGCCAGCTGGCCGGCAGGGGGGAGGCGGACCTCGCCCTGGTGTTCGTCTCCACCGGCTACGCCAGCGATCTGCCGCGTCTGCTGCCGCTTCTGCGCCGCCGGCTGGCGGCCCGCCACTGGCTGGGCTGCGCGGGGGGTGGCGTGGTGGGCACCGATGCCGAGGGCGATCCCCACGAGTTCGAGCAGGAACCGGCCCTGAGCGTCACCCTGCTGCGCCTGCCCGGCGCGCAGCTCCAGCCCTTCGCGATCGACACCGCCGCCCTGCCCGACCTCGATGGTCCCGCCGAGCCCTGGCTGCAGCTGCTGGGCGGGGACACGGCCCAGCCGCCGGTGAGTCCCCACGCCATGCTCGTGTTCGTGGATCCGGTCAGCCCGGCGATCAACGACCTGATCAGCGGCCTGGACTACGCCTGCCCGGGCATGCCCAAGGTGGGCGGCATCGCCGGCCAGCACAGCGCTCCCCACGGTTCCCTGCTGCTCGGCGACGAGGTGCGCAGCGGCGCGGTGGGCTGCCTGATCGGCGGGGCCTGGCGCCTCGCTCCGGTGGTGGCCCAGGGCTGCCGTCCGATCGGGCCCGTCTTCGAGGTGGAGCAGGCCCAGCGCAACGTCGTGATCGAGGTGAGCCGCGGCAGCGAGCGCCGCAGTCCGGTGGCGGCCCTCCAGGCCATCCTCACCGAGCTGAGCCCGACGGAGCGGGAGCAGGTGAGGAACTCCCTCTTCCTCGGCGTCGGCCGCAGCGACTTCAGCCTGGCGACGGGCGGCGAGGCGCCCGTCGAACGGCCCGCGCCGGCCTTCCTGGTGCGGAATCTGATCGGCGTGGATCCCCGCAACGGAGCGGTGGCGGTGGCTGAACGGATGCGGGTGGGGCAGAAGGTGCAGTTCCAGCTCCGGGACGCCGAAACCTCCCGCGAGGAGGCCCGGCAGCTGCTCGGCCAGCAGGCCCTGGACACGCCGGAGCCGCTCGCCGCCCTGCTGTTCGCCTGCCTCGGGCGTGGCCGGGGTCTCTACGGCGAGGCGGACGGGGACGTGGCCCTCTGCCGCGAGGCCTTCGCGACGGTTCCGGTGGCGGGGGTGTTCTGCAACGGCGAGATCGGCCCGATCGGCAACACCACCCACCTGCACGGCTACACGGCCAGCTGGGGCTTCCTGGTTCCCACCTCCTGATGGTGCGCCAGCACGTCAATCCGCTGAGCCGTTATCACCAGCTCCCCCGTCCGCTGCCGCCGCTGCGGGAACTCTTCGAGAACCCCTCCCTGCCGCTCCATCTCGACATCGGCTCCGCCCGCGGCCGGTTCCTGCTGGCGATGGCCCGGCGCGAACCGGACCGCAATCACCTCGGCCTCGAGATCCGGCGGCCCCTGGCGGAAGCGGCGGAGGCGGACCGCCGGGCGGAGGGACTGACCAACCTCCGCTACCTCTTCGCCAACGCCAATGTGAGCCTGCCGGACTGGCTCGCCGACCTGCCGGCGGGCCGGCTGGCCCTGGTCACGATCCAGTTCCCCGACCCCTGGTTCAAGAAGAAGCACCACAAGCGCAGGGTGCTGCAGCCGGCCCTGCTGCTCGCCCTCGCGGCCGCCATGGCCCCCGGTTCGGAACTGTTCCTCCAGAGCGACGTGCCGGCCGTGATCGAGCCGATGGCGGAACTGGTGGAGGCGGGCGGCGGCTTCGAGCGTCCCGCCGGTGCCGGTCGCCCCTGGCGTCCCGACAATCCGCTGCCGGTGCCCACCGAGCGGGAACGCCACGTCCTGGAGCGGGGACTGCCGGTGTACCGCGTGCTCTACCGCCGCAGCGCCGCTCCGCCGCCCACGCTGCAGGGCCTGGAAGAGGCCGCACGGGAGGCCGATAATCGCGGCGAAGCGCTCCGGGCTTGATGGCGACCGCGCCCTCCCACCCCACCCCCTGGCTCCTGCGGTGGCAGGGCCTGCTGGCCGGACGCTCCGCCGGTCCACTGGCGCGGCATCTCCCCGTTGTGGCGGGACTTGTGCTCTGTGCCCTCATGGCCGGCCTGCCCCTGGTCACGCGGGGGGGGCTCTCGCTGCTGATCGCCGCCTGCGGCCTGCTCTGGATTCTGTGGTCGCTGCGGACGCCGCCGGGGCCGATCGGCGCCATCAACGGCTGGCTGCTGGCGGTGCTGGCCGTGGCGGTGCTGGCCACCGGCTTCTCCCCCGTGCCGGCGGCGGCCTTCAAGGGCCTGCTGAAGCTGCTGAGTTACCTGGGGGTCTATGCCCTGGCCCAGCGTCTGCTGGTGAGCCACCCCCGCTGGTGGGACCGCATCGTGGCGGCCCTCCTGGGCGGAGGACTGCTCACCGCGGTGATCGGCATCCGCCAGCTCTACGCCGACACCGACGCCCTGGCCCGCTGGTCGGATGCCAACTCCGTGGCGGCCGGGACCGTGCGGATCTATTCCACCCTCGGCAACCCCAACCTGCTGGGGGGATACCTGCTGCCCCTGCTCCCCCTGGCGGTGGTGGCCCTGCTGCGCTGGCGGGGCCTGGCCTCCCGGGCCTTCGCCCTCACCACCCTCGTGCTGGGCTGCGCCGCCCTGGTGCTCACCTACAGCCGCGGCGCCTGGATGGGCATGGTGGCGGCCCTTGCGGTGCTGGCCCTGCTTCTGGTGCTGCGCCGCATCCGGCACTGGCCTCCCCTCTGGCGCCGCCTCGCGCCGCTGCTGTTGCTGGTGGCCGGTGCCGCCGCGCTGGTGGTGATCGTGAGCCAGGTGGAGCCCCTGCGGGTGCGGGTGCTGAGCCTCCTCGCGGGGCGGGAGGACAGCTCCAACAACTTCCGCATGAACGTCTGGGCCGCGGCCCTGCGCATGATCCAGGACCGGCCCTGGCTGGGCATCGGTCCCGGCAACAACGCCTTCAACCTCATCTACCCCCTCTACCAGGAACCCAAGTTCAACGCCCTGAGCTCCTATTCGATCCCGCTCGAACTCGCGGTGGAGGCGGGGGTGCCCGGGCTGCTGGCCGGGATCGGCCTCTACCTGAGTTCCCTGCGCGCCGGTCTGGCCCAGGCGTCGGGACCCGCCTCCCATGCCCTGCCGGCCATGGCGTCGGTGGCCGTGTTCGTGGGCCTGGGGGTGCAGGGCCTCACCGACACGATCTTCTTCCGCCCCGAGGTGCAGCTGGTGGCCCTCTTCTGTCTGGCCAGCCTGGCGGCGGCACAGGAGGCGGGTGACTGAGGACGGACCGGGCCGCGGCCTGGTGGCCGGATTCGATGCGGGTCAGACCGGAACCGTCTGCCGCCTGCGCCTCGCCGGCCACGACGGTGCGGCGGAGGGTGAACCCCTGGCCGAGGGGGGTGGCCCCGGCGTCTCCCATCTGGCCGCACCGCAGGGGCCGGAACGGTTCACGGCGGCGCTGCGGGAGTCGCTGGTGCGGGCCCGGGCGCAACTGGCCGACCGGCGCGATCCCCGCGTGGGCTGGCCCCTGCTGGCGGCGGCGGTCGGCGCCAGCGGCATCGAGGTGGGCAGCGAAGTGCAGGAGCAGGGCCGACTCCTGGCGGGGCAGGCCCTGGGTCTGCCGCCGGCACGGCTGGTGGTGACCGGCGATGAGCGCACCGCCCTGCGGGGCGCCTTCCCCGGCGGGGCCGGAGTGGTGGTGATCAGCGGCACCGGCACGATCGCGGTGGGGCGGGACGCCGCCGGTCGGGAGCGGCGTTGCGGCGGGTGGGGCTGGTTGCTCGACGGTGCCGGCTCCGCCTGTGACATCGGCCGCGACGGCCTCTCCCTGAGCCTCCGCATGGCTGACGGACGGGCGGCCGACGGGCCCCTCCGCACGGCTCTCTGGGGTGCCCTCGACCTCGATCCCGCCGCGCCGGACACCCCCCAGCGCATCAAGGCCCTGGTGGTGCGTCAGGAGTTCGGCCCCGCCGGCTTCGCCCGGCTGGCCCCGGTGGTGGAGTCCCTGGCCGCGGCCGGGGAACCCCAAGCCGTCGCCATCCTGCGCCGCAATGCCGGCGCCCTGGCGCGGATGGCCGCCGCCGTGGCCGGAGGTCTCCACCTCGAGCAGCCGCCGGTGTGCGGCATGGGCGGGGCGCTGGCTCACCTCCCCTGCTTCGGCGGCCTCTTTGCCCACGCCCTGGGAAGGCGGCTGCGGGGCAGTGCCCTGGTGGGGCCGGCAGGAGACGCCTGCGACGGGGCCCTCACCCTGGCGGCGGAACGCCTGGCTCAGGCGGAGGACTGACCCCCGCCGGCGCGGCGGCGGGGGGCGGGAAGGGAGAAGATCCTGTTGAAGGCCGCCTGACGCACCTCAGCAGGTTCGACGCCGGTGTTCCAGAGCGACTCGAAGTAGAAGAACGCGACGCCGAGCCCCTTCTGCCGCGCCGCCTGCACCTGGGCCTCGATCAGTTCCATGGGCACCGGCCGGGTCCGCTGGCCGCTCATGATCCCGATGCCCACGGGGATCCGCTGGCGGCTGCTGGCCAGTTCCGGCCGGGCGAGCTGGGGCAGAAAGCTGTCCAGATCCGGCCGGTAGACCTGAACGAGGATCTCATCGGCGATCCCCTTGTTCACCCACCCCAGCCAGTCCTGCAGCTGCATCTTGTAGGCGAAGTCGTAGTAGTTGGGTGATACCGAAATGATCGCCCCGGGCTTCTTCGCCTTGATCTGGTCATGCAGCTTCTGCATGAAGGCCGTCATCTTGTCCGCCCGCCACCTCAGCCAGGCGCCGTCGCGGGGATCGCCCGGGGTGCGGCCTGTCTCGCGGCGGTAGAGATCGAGGGTGTAGGGGTCGTAGCCGAACTCGCTCGGCAGACTCATGTGGTCATCGAACTGGATGCCGTCGCCGTCGTATTTCGTGATCACCTCCATCACCAGTTCGGTGATCAGTTGCTGCACCTCCGGGCGGAACGGATTGAGCCACACCACCTCACCCGCTGCACTCATGGAGGTCTTGCCGCCGTCCTGCTTGCGGGTGAGCCATTCGGGATGACGGGTGGCCAGCTCCGAGCTGGGCGGCGCCATGAATCCGAACTCGAACCAGGGGATCACGGTGAGGTTCCGGGCGTGGCCTTCGGCGATGACCTCGGCCAGGACGTCCTGGCCCTGCAGTCCCTTGAAGTCGAAGGACTGGATCTGGCGGCGGCGGGTGACCTCGCTCGGGTAGTAGGCGTAGCCGCCGTTCCACACGACCGGATAGAGGGTGTTGAAGTGGAGCTCGCCGAGACGCGCGATGGCCTCCTGCATCCGCTCGCGGTGCCGCAGCGTCGCCATGTCGTTGAGGGTCAGCCAGACCCCGCGGATCTCGGTCGGACCGCCCTGGGCGGAGGCCGCCGGGGCCAGGGTGGGAACCCAGACCAGCAGGCAGGCCAGCAGAGCCAGCAGCGGCAGGAGGCGTCGACGCTTCGCCACGGAACGGACCCTTTCTCGAGGGGGAGGCCGGAGATTAGCGGCCGGAACCGCTGCTCAGGCCATGCAGAGATGCCGCTCGGCCGTGGCCGCCAGGCGCTCGCTCCAGTGCTCCACCTGACGGGGATCGGCCGCTTCCACCATCACCCGCAGCAGCGGCTCGGTGCCGCTGGGACGCACCAGCACCCTGCCGCGGCCGGCCATGGAGGCCTCGGCAGCCTCCACGTCCCTGAGCAGCGGGACGCACTCACGCCAGCGCTGCCGCCTCTGCAGGTCGGGCACCGTGACGTTCACGAGGCGCTGGGGGAAGGGCCGGAAACTGCCGTCCATCCACTCCGCCAGGGACACGCCCCGTCCGTGCAGGAGCGTCGCCACCTGCAGGGCGGTGAGCAGCCCATCGCCGCTCATGCCGTGATGGGCGGAGAGGATGTGGCCCGACTGCTCGCCGCCGAGGGCGGCGCCCCATTCCTCCATGGCGGCGTGGACGTGCTGGTCGCCGACGGGGGTGCGCTCCAGCCTTCCCCCCTTCTCCTGCCAGGCCCGTTCGAAGCCCAGATTCGACATCACCGTGGCCACCAGGCGTGCTTCCGGCAGGCGGTCGGCCTCCCAGAGGGCCGAGCCCCACAGAAACAGGATCTGATCGCCATCCACGACGCGGCCGCGGCCGTCGACGGCCAGCATGCGGTCGGCATCGCCGTCGAAGGCGAAGCCCATCGCCGCCTGCCGTTCCACCACCGCCCGCCGCAGATCCTCGAGGTGGGTGCTGCCGCAGGCCACGTTGATGCGGCTGCCGTCGGGGCTGCCGTGCAGCACGGTCACGTCCGCCCCCAGTTCGCGGAAGAGGGATTCTCCACAGGCCGTGGCCGATCCCCAGCACAGATCGAGCACGACCCGGCAGCCCTCGAGCCTGAGGTCCCCCACGCTCTCCAGCAGGGAGTGCCGGTAGAGCTCCAGCAGGTCGGGCCGGGCATGGGCGCTGCCGCCGCCGTGGAACGCCACCGCCGGACGCTCGCCCCGCAGGCCCTGCTCGATCGCCTCCTGCTGCTGCCGGGCCAGCTTGGCGCCGCAGGCTCCGAACACCTTGATGCCGTTGTCGTGGGGCGGGTTGTGGCTGGCGGAGACCATCAGCCCCCCCGCGGCTCCGAGGCGGCGGATCGTTCCCGGAACGGCCGGTGTGGGGCAGAGTCCCAGCTGCCACACCTCCCGCCCCGCGGCGGTGAGCCCTGCGGTGAGGGCCGACACGAGCATCGGGCTGCTGCTGCGGGAATCGCAGCCGATCACCACCGGACCCTCGGCGGCGAGCACCTGCCCGGCCCAGTACCCCAGCTGCAGAGCCAGGGCGGGGGTGATCACGGTGCCCACCCGGCCCCGGATGCCGTCGGTGCCGAAGCCAGGGACCGCCGCGCCGAGGGGAGTGCCGACGGGAGGGGGAACCTGGGGCATCACCGCATCGGCCATCACGGCGCCGAACCTGCGCCGCACCTTACCGCCATCGTCTCGGCCGCCACAGCCAGCGCAGCAGTTCCGCCGTCGCCAGCAGGAGCAGCAGTCCGACGCTCCAGCCCGGCAGCCAGCGGAACGGCGGCAGGGGGCGGAAGAGGATCACCACCAGAGCCGCGATGCCCGTGGCGAGCGCCCGCCGGCGCTGGCCGGCCCCGGGCAGATGGCCCAGGAGCGGCGGCAGCGGCGGCAGGGGGGGAAGCGGCGGCATTCCGGGGGGCGTGGGCAGTCGATGACCAGAATGGCCGCCTGCGGCGGCGGTGGTCGTGGCCAGATTCCCTGCTGTGCTGGCGGCCTCCTGTCTGGGCAGCGCGGCACTCGTGACGGGCGGGCGGTGGCTGCTGGAGCGCCGTCCGCCGCTCACCCCCGCCACACCCACACGAACCCTCCAGCTGGTGCACCGCTGGTCACCCGATGCCGGCCGGCGGCGGGAGGCGGCCCTTCTTCTCGTCGCCCGCACCACCCGGGACGGAGACGCCGCCGGACGCCGGCGGCTGCTGCGGGGCCAGGGCTGGGGAACGGACCCCCTGGCGGCGGTGGTGCTCAAGCACGACGCACGGGCCGCCGGGGCCCTCGGGCTGGAGAAGGAATCAGGACGGATCTGGGCCGATCTGCTGCGCCGCTTTCCGCGCAGCCCTGCCAGCGCCGACGCCCTCTACGAGCTCGGCCGTGACCGTCCGCCCCTCCGTGAGGAGCTGCTGAGCCGCTTCCCGGCCCATCCGGCGGCCCTCGCCGCCGCCCTGGAGCAGGGTCCCGCGCCGGCGGCGCGCCTCGCCGGGGCGCTCCACCTGGCCCGGTGGGGGGAGCGTTGGCCGGGCGCGCGGGAACGGATCCAGGCCAGCTGCGCTTCGTCCCAGGCGCCTCCGGCGGCGGCCCAGCGCCTCCAGCTCGCCGGGGGGCTGGCCCGCCTCGGCGACACGCCGGGGGCGTTGACCTGCCTCCGGGCGGACGGGCAGGAGGCCGCCGCGGCGCTCGGCCGGCTCCCCGCCCCGGACCGGCTCCAGCTGGCCGGCGCTCTGCTGGCGGATCCTGCCGCTCCGCGGCGACGCCTCGGGCTGGGAGTGCTGCTCGAGCTGGTGCGCGCCGAGCCGGAGGGGCCCTCCGCGGAGGAGGCGGTGCGGCTGCTCGCCCGTCAGCAGGGGGAGGAGGCCGCCGCGGCGCTCCGGCTCCTGCCGGAGCGATGGCGGGACAGTGCGCCGGTGGTCGCCCATGGCCTGCTCGCCTCCCTGCCGCAGGGAGGCGAGCCCCAGCCGTTGGGCACCGCGCAGCTCGGGACGGGACGGGCGGCACTGCGGCGCTGGCCGGACGATCCCGCCAGCTGGGATCTGCAGTGGGAGCTGACCCGCCGGGCACTGCTGGCGGGAGAGTGGGGGCAGGCGGAGGGCCTGCTGGAGGCGATCCCCCCCGACCGCCAGCCTCCGCCGCTCGCCGCCCGTCACCGCTTCTGGCGGGGCTTCGTGCAGCAGCGGCGCGGCCGGCCCGCGGACGCCGCGGCGACCTGGCGCAGCCTGCGGCGGCACCTGCCCGGCGGCTACTACGGCTGGCGCGCCTCCGTCCGCCTCGGCGAAGACGATCTGCGATGGACCCCCGGCGCCCATGGCAGGGGTCCCGCCGCCCTGGAGGCCGAGTCCTGGGCCCCCCTGGCAAGCGGTGATGCCGCGCTCGACCGCCTCTGGCGCCTCGACCAGCACACCGAGGCCTGGGAGACCTGGCGCACCGCCCGGGGCGGCCGGATGCCGCAGGAGAGCGAGGATCTCCTGGTGGAGGGGCGGCTGCGCCAGGGGGTCGGCGACGACTGGACCGGCTTCGCTCAGCTGGAGCAGGCCAGCCTGCGGCTCGATCCGGCCCGCTGCGATCTCCTGCCCCAGCTCGAGCGCAGTCTCCACCCGCCCCGGTTCATGGCGATCTTCGGCGCCACTTCACGGCAACGGGGCCTGCCCATCGAGCTGCCGCTGGGCATTGCCAAGCAGGAGTCGCGCTTCACCCCCAGCGTCCGCTCGCCCGCCGGTGCGGTGGGACTGATGCAGCTCCTGCCGAGCACCGCCTCGGAGGTGGCCGGCCGGCCGGTGAGCGCCGGAGAGCTCGAGGATCCCGCCCTGAACGCGGAGCTCGGCACCGGCTATCTGGCGGGCCTGCTGCGCCGCTGGAAGGGCAACCCCTTCCTGCTGGCGGCGAGTTACAACGCCGGCCCGGGGGCGGCGGCGGGCTGGATCGATCCGCGGCTCGAGGCCGCCCCGGAACTGTGGGTGGAGGCCATTCCCTACCCCGAGACCCGTCTCTATGTGAAGAAGGTGCTGGGGAACGTCTGGAGCTACCAGGTTCCGGAGACGCCCCGCTGCTGAAGTGGAGTTCAGCGGGAGGTCATCCACCAGAAGGCGATCACGCGCCCGAAGCTGGCGCCGGCCAGCACGATCAGGCTGAACACCACCGCCATCACCGCCGGAGGCGGCACCACCTGGATCCGCACCAGGTCGAGCCGGGCGAGCAGGACCGCCGAGCCGAGCACCAGCACGTTCGCCAGAACGTCCAGGTGGAGCAGATAGAGACCGCCGACGGTCACCAGCAGCAGCACCGTCACCAGGCTCAGCACCCGGCTGGTGGCCATCAGCGAGGACACCTGCCGCAGCAGCATCAGCGGCATCGTGCAGATCAGCACCACCGCCAGCGCCTGGGCGCACTCCACCGACCAGATCAGGGTGGCGAGGGCGGCGAGCTTCGTTTCGGCGGCCTCGAGCGGGTCGCTCCAGTGAAGGCCCAGGTAGGTGCTCACCGCCACCAGCACCAGCAGCATCGGTGCCTGGATCGGCAACACGAGAAAACGCAGGAAGGATTTCACTGCGGCTCCAGGACCAGCGCGATGGCTTCGAGCGGGCAGCTGGGGATGCACTGCTCGCAGACGAGGCATCGGCTCGCCTCGAAGTGGAGCCGCAGGTCGGCCGCCTCGAAGCGCAGGGCGCCGCTGGGGCAGACGCTCGAGCAGATGCCGCAGTCCACGCAGCGTTCCGGGTCGATGCGGATCTCTCCGGGGGCGCGGTGGATGGCCAGTCCCTGGCGTTCGAGCCAGGCCTCGGCGGCCTCCAGCTCGTCGATGTCCCCCGAGAGCTCCACCACCATCGTGCCGCTGCGGTTGGGAGCGATCTGGGCGCGAAGGATCTTGGCCGCCACGTCGAAGTCGACCGCGAGGCGGTAGGTGATGGGCTGGTGGACCGCTTCGCGGGGAAAGTGGAGGGTGAGCCGGCGTTTCACCGTTCCAGGCCCGCTGCCCGGAAGCTAGCAATGCCGGCGCGGCCCCGTCCCCGCCGGCCGCCTGCCAGAGTTCGTGGCGGCTGGATACGCCTGCGCGCATGAGCTCTCCTCCGGGCCATCCCTCCTCCCTCCCGCTGGGTCGTCGGGAGCGGGTTCTCCTCGCCGTGGTGGCCGCGCTGCTGGCGGTGGCGCTGGTGTGGCTGCGGGGCGGGCTGCACCCGGAGGCGCCCCTGGATCACCTGGCGCGGCGTTCGCCCGATCTGCAGGAGGCCCTCGGCAATGGCCGTCCCACCCTGGTGGAGTTCTACGCCGACTGGTGCGAGGCCTGCCGCGCCATGGCCCCGGCGATGGAGGAGGTGGAGCGCCGCCACCGCGACAGCGTCGACGTGGTGCTGCTCAACGTCGACAACCCGCGCTGGCAGAGCGAACTGGAGCGTTATGACGTGAACGGCATCCCCCACCTGCAGCTCTTCGATGCCGCCGGACGCTCCCGCGGCCGCGCCCTCGGGGCCCGCAGCGAGGCGGATCTCGAGGCCCTCGCCCTCGCCCTCCGCGACGGTTCTCCCCTGCCGAGCCTGGCGGGGGTGGGGGCCGTGAGCCCCCTGGAGTCAGGATCTGCCGCCCCTGCCGCCACCGGTCCCCGCAGCCATGGCTGAGTCCGCCTCCGCCGCGACCCTCGACCCCCGCTTCCGGGTCGACACCCTCGCCGCCACCCCGCAGCCCCAGCTCTGCGTCTATGCCGCGATGCACCAGGACTACAGCGAGGGGTATGTGGCGGCCGACCGGAGCGCCTGGCCCGACGAGCGCCGGGCCGGCGAGATCTGCGTGAAGCGCCTCCTCGCGGGCGAGCGGGGCCACTACGGTCCCCTGGAGCACGCCCAGATCGTGCTGAACGTCGGCTGGTTCCCCCACTCGGTGATGCAGCAGGCCCGCACCCACCGGGTCGGGGTGAGCTTCGACGTCCAGTCGATGCGCTACACCGGCGACCGGATCCGCCGCGCCGCGGACGGCGAGCTCGATCTCGAGGAGGTCTTCTACCTGCGGCCGGCGGGGAGCTACAGCGACCGCCAGGGCAAGAAGTACGACTACAGCGCCGAGCAGCGCTCGATCGACCTCGACCTCTGCCGCCGGGCCGCGGAACGGTACCGCGACATGCTGGCGGCGGGATTCGCCGAGGAGCATGCCCGCGGCATCCTGCCCTTCGACTACCGGCAGCACTTCGTGGTGAGCTTCACCCTCCGCGCCCTGCTCCACTTCCTCGACCTGCGGGCCAAGCTCGACGCCCAGCAGGAGATCCGGGCCCTCTGTGACCTGATCTGGCCCCACCTGGAGCAGTGGACGCCGGAGATCGCCGCCTGGTACGGCAGGAGCCGCCTGCACCGCGCCCGCTTGGCCCCCTGAGCCGGATCCGGCCGCCCGCCGCTCAGATCCTCGCCATGGTGACCCGCTCGGGCTGGTGCTGGTACTTGCCGGCGCGGTCGCGGTAGGTGGTGCCGCAGGGATCCCCCTCGAAGAAGAGCAGCTGGCAGATGCCCTCCTCGGCATAGATGCGGCAGTCGGCCCCGGAGGAAT
>CAZVPB010000012.1:0-21812 GCA_964628165.1 uncultured Cyanobium sp. | reverse complement strand
TCTCCATGGCCGTCTGGGAGCACCACCGCTGGAGCGGCCACGACTGCGCCTTCCGGCTGGAGGGGGATCCGGCCCGCGGGGCGGAGCCGATCCTCACGATCCATCCGATCGGCGTGGGACTCTCCGGTGCCTTCTGGCGCCGCTTCGACGCCGAGTGGGACCGCCGCGGCCACGGCCGCGCCCGGGTGCATCCCGACCTGCTCGGCTGCGGCGCCTCCGCCATGCCCCGCCAGCCGATCCGCCCGGCCGACTGGGCCGCCCAGCTGGCCGCCCTCGTGCAGGAGCGGATCCGCCGGCCGGTGCTGCTGCTGGTGCAGGGGGCCTCGCTGCCGATCGCGCTCGAGCTGCAGGCGCAGCTGCCGGAGGCGATCCGCGGCATGGTGCTGGCGGGACCACCCTCCTGGCGGGTGATGACCGATCCGGCCCGCCCCTGGCTGAGCCGGGCGCTCTGGCACGGCTTCTTCGCCACACCGGCCGGCAACCTCTTCTACCGCTACGCCCGCACCCGACGCTTCCTGCGGTCCTTCTCCGAACGGGAGCTGTTCGACGACCCCGCGGCGGTGGACGAGGAATGGCTCGCCATGCTCCAGGAGGGGGCCCGGGATCCGGCCAGCCGCCACGCGGTCTTCAGTTTCCTGGCGGGCTTCTGGCGCCAGGACTGGGGGCCGCGGCTGGTGGCGCTGGACTGCCCCGTGCTGGCCCTCTTCGGCGAGCATGCCTCGGGGATCAGCCGCAGCGGCCGGCGGGACACGCCGCAGCGCAAGCTCGCCGACTACACCAGCCACCTGCCGCAGGTGTCCGGCCGTCTGCTGCCGGGCCGCAACGTGCTGCCCTGGGAGGCCCCGGGTCCCTTCGTGGAGACGGTGATGGCGTGGATCAGCCGCCTTCCGGCAGCCGGCCGCTGACCCAGTACTCCACCCGGCGGGGATGGCCGTCGAGAAAGGCCGCAACCGCCGCGGCGGGGCTGGTGTCACGCGCCTCCAGCAGGAGGGCGTCGAGCTCGTCGTCACCGAGGTGGAAGCGGGAGAGCAGTTCGACCACGCCGGGAAAGTCACGGCCGAACTCCCGGCGGGCCAGGGCGTGGATCTGCTCGGTGTGGCCGAGCACGCCGCGGGGATCCGCCAGGAAGCGCAGCCGGTGGCGGGCGAAGATCCAGTGGGGCTGCCAGGCGGTCACCACCACCCACCGCTCCGGCGCCCGCATCGCCCGCTCCAGCACCGCGGTCATCGCCGCCCCGCTGGCCGGCACCAGGCGCACCCCTTCGAGCCCGTAGACCTGGAGGGCCCGCTCGGAGGCCTGCATCAGGCCCGAGCCGGGGTCGATCCCCTGGATCCTTCCCCCCAGCCGCGCGGCGATGGCCGGGCGGCGCAGGTCCTCGATCGAATCCAGGTCCTCCGGCGGAATGCGGTCGGGCACCACCCAGCCCAGGCGGCCGGAGTAGATCGGCCCGAGGTCCACCACCCGGTTCCTCACCCGGCGCCAGTAGGAACGGTGGGTGGTGGGCAGCCAGGCCATCAGCATCAGGTCGAGGTTGCCCTGGGCGACGCCCTGGTACTGGATGCCGATGTCGGCCATCACCCGCTCGACCTCATGGCCGAGGTGGTCCTCGATCAGACGGGTCGCCAGCAGGCTCACCACCTCCGCATCGGCCCAGGCGGTCCAGCCGATGCGGAGGGGTCTGGCCTCCCCCGCCTCGCGGGCCCTGCCGCCGGGCCCTGCCGCCCCCGCACTCCCGCCGGCGTCAACGCCGCGGCCTCCCACCTGCGCCACGTAGACCATCGCGAGCACGGCGAGCGCCAGGCCGGCCACGCCCATCGCCCGCCCCCGCCAGCGGCGCCAGGGCCGGGCCGCCGTCATCGCGACACCCCCCACAGGTCCGCCAGGTCCCGCAGGCGCCGGCGAAGACCGCGGCGGGGTCTTCCGCCGAGACTCTGGCTGAGGCGGTCGAGGATCACCGCCAGGATCACCACCGCGATCCCCCCCTCGAAGCCCAGCCCCACGTCGAGCTGCTGGATGCCCCGCAGCACCACGTCGCCGAGGCCGCCGGCGCCGATCATCGAGGCGATCACCACCATCGAGAGGGCCAGCAGGATCGTCTGGTTGAGGCCGGCCATCAGGGTGGGGAGGGCCTGGGGGATCTGCACCTTCCACAGCAGCTGCCGCGGTGTGCAGCCATAGGCCAGGCCCGCCTCGATCAGGTCTTCGGGCACCTCCTTCAACCCCAGCCGGGTGAGCCGCACCGCCGGCGGCATGGCGAAGATCACCGTGGCGATCGTGCCCGGCACCCGGCCGGTGCTGAAGAACATCACGGCGGGAATGAGATAGACGAAGGCCGGCATCGTCTGCATCAGGTCGAGCAGCGGCCGCACCAGCCGCCACAGCCGGCCGCTGCCGGCGCAGAGGATGCCCAGGGGGAATCCCAGGGCCAGGCAGAGCAGCGTCGCCGCCAGCACCAGCGCCAGGGTGGCCGTCATCGGCACCCACAGGCCGATCCCCACCACCACGGCGAGGGCCAGCAGCGAGAGCAGCGCGAAACCGAGGCCGATGCGCCACGCCCCCAAGGCCGCGATCACGAGCACCGCCAGCCAGGGGGGCGCCAGCAGCAGGAGGGACTCGAGCGCTCCGGTGAGCCCGTCCACCACCTGGAACACCAGGTCGAAGAAGGGCTGGGCGTGATCGAGAAGCCACGCCACCATCCCCTCCGCCGCTTGCCCCAGGGGCAACGGTGCCGGCAGGCCGAGGGCGCTCATGAACCCAGGAACCGCAACAGCCCCCGCGGCGAGACCACCCCCAGGAACCGGTCCCTCTCGCCGAGCACCGGCACGGGATGGGCGGCACGGGCGACGACGCCGATCGCCTCCTGCACCGGCGTGGCCGCCGCCAGCACCGGGGCGTCCGCGGTGCCCTCGCCGGCGCAGGGGGGCGCGCCCTGGCCGAGGTCCTGCAGCCGCTCCCCCGGCACCAGGCCGCGGTAGCGATGGGCCCGGTCCACCAGGTAGGCCACCGCCGGGGCCGACCCTCCCCGGCACAGCTCGAGGCTGGCCCGGTCCAGGGGGCCCTGGGGATCGAGCACCACCGCCGGCTGCTCCACCAGATCCTTCACCGTGAGGACGGTGGCGGGATCGACGTCGCGGAAGAAGCGGCGCACCCCCTCTTCCGCCGGGTGGAGCAGCAGCTCCTGGGGGGTGCCCACCTGCAGCAGCCGCCCCTCCTGCATCAGGGCGATCCGGTCCCCCAGGCGGATGGCCTCGCCGAGGTCGTGGGAGATGAACACGATGGTGCGCCGGTGGCGGCGCTGCAGACCCAGCAGCTGCTCCTGCATGTCCCGGCGGATCAGCGGATCGAGGGCGGAGAAGGCCTCGTCCATGAGGAGCACCGGCGGGTCCTTGGCGAGGGCGCGGGCCAGACCGACGCGCTGGCGCATGCCCCCCGAGAGTTCCCCCGGCAGCCGCTCGGCGTCCTCCCCCAGCCCCACGAGCTCCAGCGCCGCCTCGGCGCGGCGCAGCCGCTCCCTCCGCCCCATGCCGGCCACCTCCAGGCCGAAGGCGGCGTTCTCGAGGGCGCTCCGGTGGGGGAAGAGGGCGAACGACTGGAAGACCATCGCGGTGGTGGCGCGACGGAACTCCACCAGCTGGCGCGGGCCCATCCGCGTCACCGGGCGGCCGGCGATGCACACCTCCCCGGCGGAGGCGGGGAGGAGGCCGTCGAGCAGGCGCACCAGGGTGGACTTGCCGGAGCCCGAAAGCCCCATCACCACGAAGATCTCCCCCTCCCGCACCCGGAAGCTCACCTGCCGCACGGCGACGCGGACGCCGAGGCGGCGGCGGATCTCGCCGCTGGCGACTCCCGCGTCCACCATCGCCAGGGCCCGCTCCGGTTCGGAGCCGAACACCTTGCTGAGATGGTCGACGGCGATCATGTCGCTCATGGGCCCAACCTATGCAGCCCGTCCGCGGCATCAACCCCGCCGCAGTGACATTCGTTCATGAAGTTGCCCTGCGGAATGCGAAGCCGATCGGTAGGGTCGAAACGACACCACTCCCGAGCCGGCCTGATGACAGGAACCATGACCGGCACCCATGCGGTGCTCGAGGACAGTCAGAACTTCGGCGATGTGCCGGTGGAAGTGCGCACGACGGATCACTACCAGCAGGAATACATCGAGGACTTCGCCGATCGCTGGGACGCCCTCATCGACTGGAAGGCCAGGGCCGAGGCCGAGGGGGATTTCTACATCCGGATCCTGCGCGACCACGGCGCCCGCTCGGTGCTGGACGTGGCCACCGGCACCGGCTTCCACTCCGTGCGGCTGCTCCAGGAGGGCTTCGAGGTGGTGAGCGCCGACGGCAGCCCGAACATGCTGGCGAAGGCCTTCCGCAATGCCCGCGAGCGGGATCTGCTGCTGCGCACCGCCCAGGCCGACTGGCGCTTTCTCAACCGCGACATCCACGGTGAGTTCGACGCCGTGATCTGCCTGGGCAACTCCTTCACCCACCTCTTCAAGGAACGGGACCGCCGCAAGGCCCTGGCCGAGTACTACGCCGTGCTCAAGCACAACGGCATCCTGATCCTCGACCACCGCAACTACGACCGCCTGCTCGACGGCGGCCAGGCCGTGCGCTCCGGCAAGGGGAACGTGTACTGCGGCAGGGACGTGCAGGTGGGACCGGAGCATGTCGACGAGGGGCTGGCGCGGTTCCGCTACGCCTTCCCCGACGGGAGCACCTACCACCTCAACATGTTCCCGCTGCGGCGGGGCTATGTGCGCCGCCTGATGCGGGAGGTGGGCTTCCAGAAGATCACCACCTACGGCGACTTCATGTCGGGTCATGACGACCCCGATTTCTACATCCATGTCGCCGAGAAGGCCTACAGCTTCGACGACGACCTCAGCGTGATCTGAAACGCCACTCGAGCGCGATCCGATTCCTGTCCCCTGCCCGCTGCCCATGCCCTCCGCCTCCCCCTCCTCCGCCGCCACGATCGCCTCCAGCTACTACGACAGCAGCGACGCCGACCGTTTCTATGCCGAGATCTGGGGAGGGGAGGACATCCACATCGGCCTCTACGCCGCACCCGGGGAATCGATCCGCCGCGCCAGCGCCCGCACGGTGGAGGAGCTCATGGCCCTGGCCGGCGACGGGAACCCGGCCTGGACGGTGGTGGACCTCGGCTCGGGCTATGGCGGCGCGGCGCGACGCCTGGCGGCCAGCTGGGGTTGCCGGGTGGAGGCGGTGAACATCAGCCGGGTGGAGAACGGGCGACACCGGCTGCTCAACCGGGAGGCCGGGCTGTCGGAGCGGATCCGGGTGCACGACGCCTCCTTCGACGACTGTCCGCTGCCCGACGGCTGCGCCGACCTCGTCTGGAGCCAGGACGCCATCCTCCATGCCGGCGACCGTGCCGCGGTGCTGCGGGAAGTGGCCCGTCTGCTGAGGCCGGGGGGAGGCTTCGTGCTCACCGACCCGATGGCCGCCGACGGTGTGGACCCGGCCCGGCTGCAGCCCATCCTCGACCGCATCCACCTCGCCGACCTCGGCAGCCCGGAGCGGTACCGGCGCTGGGGCGAAGCCGCCGGACTGCGGCTCGAGCACTGGATCGACCGCACCGGCATGCTCGTGCTGCACTACAGCCGTGTGCGGGAAGAGCTGCGGTCCCGCCGCGACGAACTGTGCGCAACGATCAGCGAGGACTACCTCGACCGCATGGAGGCGGGCCTGGGCCACTGGATCGAAGGGGGCCGCAACGGCTCCCTGTGCTGGGGACTGATGCGGTTCCACCAGTGATGGGATGCGAGGCTCCCAGCAGCGGCGCGTAGAGCGGACATGGGCTCGGAAGGGAAAAAGCACTCCCTGCACATCCTGCTGATCAGTGTTCACGGCCTGATCCGCGGCCACGATCTCGAACTCGGCCGCGATGCCGACACCGGCGGGCAGACCAAGTACGTGGTGGAGCTCACCCGGGCCCTGGCGCGTCATCCGGACGTGGAGAAGGTGGATCTGGTGACGCGCCGGATCCTCGACGAGCGGGTGGCGCCCGATTACGGCAAGCCGGTCGAGGCTCTCGAACCCGGCGCCCGCATCGTGCGGATCGAGGCGGGGCCACCGGAGTACCTGCCGAAGGAGGAGCTCTGGCCCCATCTCGACAGCTTCAGCGACCATCTCTTCGACTGGCTGCGGGAGCAACCCCGTCTGCCCGACGTGATCCACACCCATTACGCCGATGCGGGCTACGTGGGGGTGCGGCTCTCCCACCTCACCGGACTGCCCCTGATCCACACCGGCCACTCCCTCGGACGGGACAAGTGCCGGCGCCTGGTGGCCCTGGGGCTGACGATGGAGGAGATCGACGCCCGGTACAACATGGAGCAGCGGATCAGCGCCGAGGAGGAGGTGCTGAGCACCGCCGAACTGGTGATCACCAGCACCCGCAACGAGATCGAGGATCAGTACGAGCTCTACGACTGCTACACGCCGGACCGGATGGCGGTGATTCCGCCCGGCACCGACCTGGAACAGTTCCACCCGCCCGGGCCGGACCAGGAAGAGATTCCCTACGCCAGGGTTCTCGAGCGCCATCTCCGTGACCCCGAGAAGCCCATGATCCTGGCCCTTTCACGGCCGGATCAGCGCAAGAACATCATCACCCTGCTGGAGGCCTACGGCCAGTCGGAGCGGCTGCAGGAGCTCGCCAATCTGGTGATCGTGGCCGGCAACCGCGAGGACATCCGCGAACTCAACGAGGGGGCGCAGAACGTTCTCACCGAACTGCTGCTCGTGGTCGACTACTACGAGCTCTACGGTGCGGTGGCCCTGCCCAAGCACCACACCCCGTCGGACGTGGCCGACATCTACCGGCTGGCGGCAAAGCGGCATGGCGTCTTCGTGAATCCGGCGCTCACCGAGCCGTTCGGGCTCACCCTGCTGGAGGCCGCGGCGAGCGGTCTGCCGCTGGTGGCCACCGAGAACGGCGGACCGGTGGACATCATCGAGAACTGCCGCAACGGCATCCTCGTCGACCCGCTCAGCATCGAGGCGATCACCGAGGCGCTGCTCAGGATCCTCGAAGATCCCGCCACCTGGAGCCGCTTCTCCGGGGAGGGACTGAAAAACGTCTCGCGCCATTACTCCTGGGCCGCCCACGCCGACGCCTATCTCGAGAAGGTGCAGGAGGTGGTGTCTCCCCAGGCCCTGCTCCACGAGGCACCCCCCTCCGACCGGCGCGGTCGCCGTTCAGGCGAGCGGGCGGTGTTCACGGCCCTGGACACCACCCTGCTGGGGGACGATGCCGCCCTGGAGCACTTCGCCCAGGTGGTGCGGCGCAACCACCGCAGATTCCTGTTCGGAATTGCCACCGGCAGGCGTCTCGATTCGGTGCTGAAGATCCTCAAGCGGTACCGCATTCCCACCCCCGATGTGATCATCACCAGCCTCGGCACCGAGATCTACTACACCCCCCAGCTCACGGCCGACATCGCCTGGACCCATCACATCGACCATCTCTGGACGCCGAGCGTGCTGCGCCGCATCTTCGACGGGATGCCCGGCCTCCAGCTGCAGCCCAAGAGTGAACAGAGCCGCTTCAAGATCTCCTACTACTACGACGCTCATCTCGCACCGCCGATGGAGGACATCATCACGCAGCTCCGGCAGCAGGAAGTGGCCGTGGAGGCCACCCTCTCCTTCGGGCAGTTCCTCGATCTGATCCCCGCCCGGGCCTCCAAGGGCAAGGCGCTCCGGTACGTGGCGAGCCAGTGGGACATTCCGCTCGAGCGGGTCCTGGTGGCCGGCGGAACCGGTGGTGACGAGGACATGCTCCGGGGCAACACGCTGGGGGTTGTGGTGGCCAATCCCCACAGCGAGGAACTGCTCATGCTCAATGATTTCGAACGGGTGTACTTCAGCGAAGGGCACCATGCCCAGGGAATCCTTGAAGCGTTCGAGCACTACGATTTCATGAATTGCTGAGGCCGGCCGTCCATGTCCCGCTCCGGTCTCAAAAAACTGCTGGTCTGCACCGATCTCGACCGCACGCTCATCCCCAATGGCGCCCAGCCGGAATCCCCGGGCGCCCGGCAGCGCTTCAGCCGCTTCGTGAATCAGCCCCAGGTCACCCTTGCCTACGTGAGCGGACGCGACGAGGGACTGGTGCGGGAAGCCATCGCGGGCTACGGGCTGCCGGCTCCCGACTGGGTGGTGGGGGATGTCGGCACGACGATCTACCGGGTGGAGGCTGATCGCTGGCTGCCCTGGAGGCGCTGGCAGGAAGAGATCGCCCCGAGCTGGCGGGGTCTCACCGCCACGGGCCTGATCCCCCTGTTCGAAGGTCTTGCGGAACTGCGGCTCCAGGAACCGGAAAAGCAGAATCGCTACAAACTGAGCTACTACCTGCCCCTCGGCGTGGACGTGGGAGATCTTCTGCGCCGCATGGAGGAGCGGCTCGGGGCGGAGGGGCTGCAGGCCAGCCTGATCCACAGCGTGGACGAGGCGGCCGGAACCGGTCTGCTGGACGTGCTGCCGGCGGCGGCGACCAAGCTCCATGCGGTGGAACACCTGATGCGGGAGCAGGGATTCGCCGCGAACCAGACGGTGTTCGCGGGCGACAGCGGCAACGATCTGCCGGTGATCACCAGTACGATCCCTTCGGTGCTGGTGGCGAATGCCCACCCGGACACGATCCGCCAGGCACGGCAGCAGGTGGAGGAGCTGGGAACACAGCCCTTTTTCTACCTGGCCCGGGGCGATTTCCTGGGCATGAACGGCAATTACAGCGCCGGCATCCTGGAGGGAATCGCCCATTTCCATCCGCCGGCCAGTACCCACATGGAGTGATCCAGGCCCACCTCCCCCCAGCATGTACGAACAGATCTCCCATTCCCTGCTGAACGCCATTCTCGATGATCTCAAGCCCGAGATCCGCCGGCAGGACCTGCGCCACTTCTATACGCGCCTCGGGGCCAACTTCTACACGATCTACACCCTTTTTCATACCCTCTACGGACATCGCGACGACTTTCGGTTTCAGCTTCTGAACCTGGTCGAAACCATGGCGAGCGGCTACATCGACCGCTCACCCGAGCTGGAGCGGCTCGATATGGACAGGGAGCAGGATCACAACTGGTTCCTCTCCCAGAAATGGGTGGGCATGGCCCTGTACACCAACGGCTTTGCCGACGACCTCAGCGGACTGCTCACCAAGATCGGTTATTTCCAGGAGCTCGGCATCAACATGGTGCACATCATGCCGATCCTGAAGTGCCCGATCGGCAACAGTGACGGCGGGTACGCCGTCAGCGACTTCCGGAATATCGACGAGCGGGTGGGCAACCTCGAAGATATCCGCCGGATCAGCGAGGAGTTCCGGCGGCACGGCATCCTGCTGACCCTCGACATCGTGCTCAACCACACCTCCGATGAGCATGAGTGGGCGCAGAAGGCGATGGCGGGCAACAAGCGTTTTCAGGACTACTACTACATCTTCGACACCCGAGAGATTCCGGACATGTTCGAGCAGAACATGCCTGAAATCTTTCCGGAAGCGGCACCAGGAAATTTCACCTGGAACGGGCAGATGCAGAAGTGGGTGATGACGGTTTTCCACAATTACCAATGGGATCTCAACTACAGCAACCCTGAGGTCCTGATCCAGATCCTCGATATCCTGCTGTTCTGGGCCAACCAGGGAACCGACGTGCTGCGGCTCGATGCCGTGGCCTTTCTCTGGAAGAAGATCGGCTCGATCTGCCAGAACGAACGCAACGCCCACCTGATCCTGCAACTCCTGAAGGACTGCTGCCAGGTGACCGCACCGGGAGTGTTGTTCATCGCCGAGGCGATCGTGGCACCGGTGGAGATCACCAAATACTTCGGCGAGGACGCCGTGGCCGCCAAGGAATGCGAGATCGCCTACAACGCCACCCTGATGGCGCTGCTGTGGGACGGCATCGCCACCCACAACACCAAACTGCTGTACCAGGGCATCAAGAACCTGCCCACCAAGCTGGAGCGCGCGACCTGGCTGAACTACGTGCGCTGCCACGACGACATCGGCTTCGGTTTCGACGATCGTGACGTGGCGGCGGCCGGCTACGACCCGCGGGCCCACCGCCCCTTCCTGGTGGAATACTTCACCGGCGGCTACGACGGGACGGCGCGGGGGCTTCCCTTCATGCGCAACGAAGCGACCGGCGACGCCCGGATCTGTGGCTCCCTCGCCTCACTGGTGGGTCTCGAGTCGGCGCTGGAGGCCGGCGATCAGGAAGCGGTCGACCAGGCCATCGCCAGGATTCTGCTGCTGCACTCGATCATTCTTTCCTTCGGTGGGATTCCGCTCATCTACAACGGTGACGCCCTGGCCGTGCTCAACGACTACACGTTCCGGGAAGATCCCAGCAAGATGCATGACAACCGCTGGGTGCACCGTCCCAAGATCGACTGGCAGGCGGCCGATGCCCGCAACCAGCAGGGCACACCCCAGTATGCCGTGTTCCATGCGATGAAGAAGATGATCGCCATCCGCAAGGAGATCCCCGCCTTTGCCGATTTCGACAACCGCGAATTGCTGCCGATCGGAAACGAGCACCTTCTCTGCTACTACCGCACCGATCCCCTCAGGCCCGCCGAGAAGGTGCTGGTGCTCGCCAACTTCGACGGCGGCCCCCAGGCCCTCGACCTGGCCGAAGTGATGGGTCCCGCCGGCGCCATGGGCAAGCGGTTCGTGGATCTCTACACCGGCCGGCCACCGGCCCAGTTCGACACCCAGATCGTGCTCCAGGGCTATCACTTCGCCTGGTTGAGCGAACAGTGACAGCTGCCGCCGCCGCCGGGCAGACTGCCTGGAGTGCAGAGGACCCTCCATGGCCCTGGATCTGAACGACCCGGAGCTCGAGTTCGACGACCTCGTCACCGCCTACCAGAGCTGGGTCATGGCCGTGATCAACGACGAGAAACTCGGCGGAGAGAAGCTCCTCACCGACGAGATCACCGACGACGCCCTGAACGCCATGCGATTCCTGCCGGCGGTGGTGACCAGCGCCATCGAAACCACCCTGGCGCGGGTGTACGAAGTGGATCCGGAGGAGCTGGCGGCGCTCCTCTATCCCGAGGACTGAGCCACCGTGACCGCCCCGGGGCCGCGGCGCTGGGGCTGGAGGCGGCGCCCCTCCGTCCGACGGGTGGCGCTGGCCACCGCTGCGGGCAGCCTCCTGCTGCTGCTGATCGCTGCGGCGGTGCGGGTCCTCCGTGGTCGTCTCACCCGCCACCCGGACGCCCTTCGGGCCACCCTGGTCGTCGGGGTGGAGATCGACCGTGACACCCCGATCGATGCCGACCTCCAGAAGGAGGTGAGAAAACGCTTCGGCGCCCTCGAAGCGGCCTTCAGGACCCTCCACCCGGCCGTGCGGCTGCAGGCGCTGGTGCTGCCCGAGGAGCGGCTGCTGCCGGAGGTGCGGCGCCGCAGCCGCAGCGGCCTGGCCCCGGACCTGCTGCTGGTGAACGGCGATGCCGCCAACCAGCTGCACCAGGAGGGCCTCACCCAGCCCTGGCGGCTGCCGTCGCCCGAGACCGACCAGCTCGACCCCGGCGTCATCGCGCGGGTCCGCTTCGCCCCCGGTGCGGCCTTCGCCGTGCCCCAGTCCCTCCAGCCCCAGCTGGCCTGCTTCGACCGGGCCCGCCTGCGGAGCAGTCCGGCCACCCTCGAGGAGCTCCTGCGCGCCAGCACCAGGGGGCAGCGGTTCGGCCTGCCGATGGACCTGCTGAACCTCACCTGGACGATGGGCGCCCTCGGCGCCCTCAACAGTGCGGCCGAGGTGCTCGACGGCCAGCCGGTGACCCCGCTCACCCGCGGCAGAATCGCCGGCTGGCTGCTCTGGCTGCGCAGCGCCGACATGCAGCAACGCATCACCCTGGCGGCCTCCCAGCGGGAGCTGATCCGCCGGTTCCAGGCGGGCGAGATCGACTGGATCACCTGCCGCAGCACCGACATCGACCGCCTGCGCAACACCCTCGGCAACCGGCTGGGGCTGGCGCCCCTGCCGGGCGGACCGGCGGGACCCGCGAGCCCGATCTCACGGTTGCGGGTTCTGGCCCTCGGGCGCAACTCCAGCCCCGCCCAGCGGCGGGCCGCCCAGGCACTCGTGGCCTTCGCGGTGAACCCGCAGATGCAGAGGGCCCTCACCCTGCGCACGCGGGAGCTGCTGCCGGTGAACCGCAACGTGCCGGTGCCGGTGGAGAGTTCCCAGGATCTGGCGGCCCTGGTGGCGGCGCAGCGGCAGAGCGCGGCCTCCCCGGCCCTGAAGGTGCTCACCAGGCCCGAGGGCAGCTTCGAGAAGCAGGCCAACCGGATCCTCACCCGGTTCCACTACGGGGAACTGGACACCACCGCAGCCGCGGACGCCCTGATCGAGACGCTGCGGAGGGAAGCGGTTCGATGAACGATCTGGTCCGCGAGATTCTCGGCTGGACGGGCTACCTGGAGCGCCCCGCCGTCCTGGTGCAGCTGCTGCTGGTGGGGGTGGCCGTGCTCGGCTACGCCCTCGCCTCGGAAGAGCGGAGCCGGGCCAGGGGGGCAGGGCGGCGCCAGAGGCTGCTGCTGCTCGGCGGCCTGGGCCTCGGCATCGCCCTGCTGGCGGCGCTGCGCCAGCCCACCGGTCTGGCCCTGGTGCTCACGCTGCTGCTGGCGGGCTGGTTCGGCCTCGGCCTGCTGCGGCGCGGCCTGGCCCGGCTGCTGCCGCCCCAGCAGGTGCAGCAGCTCGACACGGGCCTGCTGCGGCCCCTCTACCTCCTGCTGGCCCTCCTCACCCTGGTCCGCCAGTTCGACAGTCCCCGCGACCTGGCCCTCATTCCCCTCGGGGAATGGTTCGGGACGGAGGTGACCCTCGGGCAGGTGTTCCTCTCGGCCCTGGTGGTGTACGTGGTGGCGGTGGGATCGGGGCCGCCGGCCCAGGGACTCGCCTGGATCCTGCAGCGGCTCATCGGCAACAGCGACGGCGGGCGGCGGGCCGTGGCCCTCCTGATCCGCTACGCCGCCGTGGCGGTCGGCATCCTGTGGACCCTCGACCAGATCGGCTTCAACCGCACCGCGATCCTGGCGGTGGCCGGCGGCCTTTCGGTGGGTCTGGGGTTCGGGGTGAAGGAGGTGTTCTCCAACTTCATCAGCGGCCTCTGGCTCCTGTTCGAGGGATCGGTGCGGCCCGGCGACGTGCTCTTCATCGACGGCGATCCCTGCGAGGTGCGGGGGGCGGGACTGCGGGCGGCGAAGCTCTGGCGCGACCGGGACAACGCCGAACTGGTGGTGCCCAACCAGATCTTCTTCACCGACACCACGATCACCTACACCGGCACCGACCGGATGCGGCGCAGCCAGATCCTGGTGGGCGCCCACTACCGCCACGACCCCCTGGAGGTGATGGCGGTGCTGGAGGCCACCGCCGCGGCCAATCCCGATGTGCTGCCCCTGCCGGCGCCGAAGGCCCTGCTGCTCAGCTACGGCGATTCGGCGATCAACTACGCCCTGCGCTTCTGGATCGCCGATCCACTGCGGAACGTGTCGATCTGCAGCGCGGTGCAGGCGGCGGTGTGGCACGACTTCCGCCGGCACGGCATCGAGATCCCCTTCCCCCAGAGGGTGCTCACCCGGGCGGACGAGGGAGCAGCCCAGCCGGCAGAGGATCCCTAGGGTCGCCCCAGCGAGCACGCGGCCGTGCCCCAACCCATCGAAGCCCCCCACGCCCGACCCGGGGCGGAGCTCGTCGCCGACCTCGGCACGGACCCGGAACGGGGGCTGGAGCCGCAGGAGGCGGAGCGGCGGCTGGCCGAGTGGGGGCCCAATGCCCTCACCAGCCGCGCAGCGCGTCCCGCCTGGCTCCGCCTGCTCGGCCAGTTCCACGATCCGCTGCTCTACACCCTGCTGCTGGTGGGGGCGGTGAAGCTGGTCACGGGGGATCCCCGCGAGGCGCTGGTGATCTGGAGCGTCACCCTGATCAATGCGGTGATCGGCTACGTGCAGGAGAGCCGGGCCGAGACCGCCATCGCCGCCCTGGCCCGCTCGGTGCGCACCGAGGTGGAGGCGGTGCGGGGCGGGTCGCGGCTGCGGCTGCCCTCCGAACAGCTCGTGCCCGGTGATCTGGTGCTTCTCGAAGCGGGCGACAAGGTGCCGGCCGACCTGCGGCTGCTGGGCCAGCGCAACCTGCGGATCGACGAAGCCTCCCTCACCGGCGAATCCGTGCCGGTGGCCAAGGGCACCACGGCGGTGGAGGAGGAGGCCCTGCTGGCCGAGCGGCTGGGGATGGCCTACGCGGGCAGCTACGTGACCGGCGGCCAGGGGAAGGGTCTCGTGGTGGCCACCGGCGACGGCACCGAGGTGGGCCGGATGTCCACCTCGCTCCAGGAGCAGGTGAACCTGAGCACACCGCTGACCCGCAAGTTCACCCGCTTCAGCCGCACGCTGCTGCAGGTGATCCTCGTGCTCGCGGGAATCACCTTCGCGGTGGGGGTGCTGCGGGGGCGCCCCGCCACCGAGATGTTCGACGGTGCGGTGGCGCTGGCGGTGGGGGCGATCCCGGAGGAGCTGCCGGCGATCGTCACGATCACCCTGGCGATCGGCGTCCACCGGATGGCGGGCCGCAACGCCATCATCCGCAAACTGCCGGCGGTGGAGGCCCTGGGCAGCACCACGGTGATCTGCTCCGACAAGACCGGCACCCTCACCCAGAACCGCATGACCGTGCAGGAGATCTACGCGGGGGGAGAGCTGGTGCCGATCGAGGATCTCTGGCCGGGGGACGACACCACCGGGTCGCCGCGGCCCGACCCGCTTGCCGCCAACGCCGCCCTGCGGGAAACCCTCCTGGCCGGCCTGCTCTGCAACGATGCCCGGCTCGGCCAGGGGGGCGGAGCGGTGGGCGACCCCACCGAAACGGCGCTGCTGGTGGCGGCCCATGCCGCCGGCATGGATCACGGCCGGGCCCGCGACCACCATCCGCGGCGGGACGTGATCCCCTTCGAGTCCGAGCAGCAGTTCATGGCCACCCTCCACGGCAGCGAGCGGATCCTGGTGAAGGGTTCGGTGGAGGCGGTGCTCAAGCGCTGCGACGAACAGCTCGCCGCCGACGGCCGGGCCGAACCCCTCGACCGTGACGCCATCCAGGCCGCGGTGAACACGATGGCGTCCCGTGGCGAGAGGGTGCTGGCCTTCGCCGTCGGCCGTGCCAGGCCCGACCAGAGGCGGCTCGAGCAGGAGCACGTCGCCGCCGAGCTCGACTTCCTCGGCCTGCAGGGGATGCTCGATCCGCCCCGCCCCGAGGCCCGGGCGGCGGTGGCGGCCTGCCGCCGCGCCGGCATCGCGGTGAAGATGATCACCGGCGACCACCTCGAGACGGCCCGGTCGATCGCGCGGCAGATCGGCCTCGGCCGCGACGGGGTGGTGGAGGCCGTTGACGGCCGCCAGCTGGCGGCCATGGACGAGGCGGCGATCGCCGAGCGGGTGCGCCGTGTGGACGTGTTCGCGCGGGTCGCCCCCAGCCAGAAGCTGGCCCTGGTGCGGGCCCTGCAGGGCCACGGCGAGGTGGTGGCGATGACCGGCGACGGCGTCAACGACGCCCCGGCGCTGCGGCAGGCCGACATCGGCGTGGCGATGGGCCATGGCGGCACCGACGTGGCCCGCGAGGCGGCCGACATGCTGCTCACCGACGACAACTTCGCCTCGATCGAGGCCGCCGTGGAGGAGGGCCGGGCGGTGTACCTCAACCTCCGCAAGACCCTGGCCTTCGTGCTGCCGGTGAACGGCGGCGCCTCCATGACGATCCTGCTGGGCGCCCTGCTCGGCCTGCCCCTGCCGGTCACCGCCCTGCAGGTTCTCTGGCTCAACATGATCAGCGCCCTGACGATGTCGGTGCCGCTGGCCTTCGAGCCCATGCCGGCGGGCCTGATGGACCAGCCGCCGCGGCCGCCCGAGCGGCCTCTGCTCACGGGGGGGCTGATCCGGCGGGTCCTGCTGGTCTCGGCGTTCAACTGGGCCCTGATCTTCCTGCTGTTCCTCTGGGGGGAACGGCACAACGGCGATCTGGCCGTGGCCCGCACCATGGCGGTGCAGGGACTGGTGCTCGCCCAGCTGGTGTACCTGCTCAGCATCAGCCAGTTCGGCAAGGACCTGCTGGCCGGGGCGCGGGGCGGCTGGCGGCGGCTGCTGCGCACGCCGGTGCTGGTGGGGGGGATGACCGCGGCCGTGCTGCTGCAGCTGCTCTTCAGCCAGTCGTCCTGGATGAACGCCTTCTTCGCCACCGCCCCCCTCGGGAGGCAGGAATGGCTGCTCTGCGCCCTGCCGATGCTGCCGATGCTGCCGGTGGCCTGGATCGGGCAGCGGCTCGATCCGCTCGACGGCCGAAGGCATCCGTAGGGTGGCCGCGCTTTTCCCGAACCCGCGAGGGGCCATGCCGCGCAGTCTTCCGCAGGAACTGGGGGAGACGGCCCCGCTGGCCATCCTGCTGGGGGCCGCGCTGGGGGCGGGCCTGGTGCGCCTCCTCAGCGGCACCGTGGGCCAGAGCAGCAGCGAGAGCCTGGAGGTCCTGGCCCTCGGCTCGCTGCAGGTGTTCGCGCCGGTGGGGGTGAACCTGGTCTGGATCCTCCGCTCGGCCCCGCTGCGGGTGGAGCGTGCGGCCCGCAGGCACCTGGAGCATCGCGCCGCCGCGGCGGGGCCGGTGCCCGACTGGCGGCTGCGGGAGTTCCAGCTCACCTCGGCGGTGCTGGTCGCCCTCCTGCTCATGCCCTGGTTCCTGGGAGCCCTGCTGCTGGGGGGGGTGCTGGCCACGCCGAGGGCGGGCCTCGGGCTCGGGAGCGAGCTGGGGGAACTGGTGGGCCTGATCACCCCCGGCGACCTCGCCCAGGGGGTGCTGCGCACCGCCGTGTTCGCCGCCGCGGCCCAGGCGGTGTGCCTCCACAAGGGGGCCCAGGTGCGCCGCTCCCTGGAGGAACTCCCCCGGCTCATCGCCGATGCCGTGCCCGAATGCCTGCTGGTGGTGACCGCCCTCGAGGCGGTCTGGATCACGGTGGTGCCCCTCCACGGAACCTACGCATGAACCCGGACTTCCGATTCCCCCGGGCCGCAACGGCCCTGGGTCCCTCCAGCCGCCTGGGCTGGCTGTTCCTGGCCGGGTCGCTGCTGCTGGCCGGCTGGGTGGGCAAGGCGCTGGTGGACGAACGGCTGCGCTGGCGCGACAGCACCGTGGTGCGCTTCCGCACCGCCAATGCCACCGGCATCTGGCCGGGCGTGAACGTCACCCTCTCCGGCTACCGGATCGGCAAGGTGGCGGCGGTGCGGCTCGCCGACGACGGGATGGTGGACGTGAACCTGCGCATCGCCGCCCCCTACCGGCGCCTGATCGGACCCGCCAGCATCGCCACCACCAGCCAGGAGGGGCTGATCGGCGACGGGGTGGTGGTGCTCACGCCGGACATCACCCCCGCCGGCAGGACGCCGCCGAAGGTCGACCTGCGGGTGGCCTACCGGCCGGGCGCCAGTCCCGCGGAGCTGCTGCGGGAGCTCACCGCGACCCGTCTCAAGCTCGACCGCACCCTGCAGGGGATCGCCGTGGTGGTGGAGAAGGATCTGCCTCGGGCGATGGGCAGCTTCGACGGCACCCTGCGGGACGTCCGGCGGCTTGCCGGCACGGTGGAACGGGAGACCGGCAGCACGGCGGCCGTCACCCGCGACACCCTGCGCGTGGTCCAGGACACCGGCCGGCAGGTCGGGGAGACGGTCCAGCAGGTCGGCACCACCTCGGAGGCCGCCACCGCCACGCTGGAGAGCACCTCGCCGGTGCTGGTGGAGGCCCTGGAGGAGGTGGGCACCCTCTCCGGCACCATCAACCGCCTGATCCGGGCCCTGGGGGGCAGCCTGCTGCTGGAGCTGGCCGGGCCGGAGAAGCCCGAAGGCCGATCCGGGAACGACGCCGACGTGGCCGCGCCCGCCGCGACACCAGCCGCACCCCAGGCCCAGCCCGTCGGCCCCGAGCCGTCCGAGGCTCCTGCGACTCCCGGGGATCCCCCGGTGATCCCGGGCCGCGGCTGAGGCGACCGCCCCTGCCAGGCTGGGGAAACACCCGGGGGCTCCGATGGCGCTGGTGGGACTGCTCATCGCCCTCCTGCTGGGGGGCCTGCTGTGGATGCGGTGGTCGCCGCCGCCAGCCGGTCCCGCCGGAGGCGGCAGCAGCCCTGGAACCCCTTCCGGCACCGGCACCGGTTCACCCTTCACCGGCCCGATCGACCGCGCCAGGGACACCATCGACCGGTTCGAGGAAGCGGAGCGGCAGCGTCAGGAGGATCTGCGGCAGCTGCCCTGATCCCCCGTTCCGGGGGGGCGCGGCGGCTCAGGCCCCCGTGAAGGTGGAGAACATCCTGCGCATCGTGCGCAGCAGCTGGTTCGTCTGCTCCTCCTTCACCTCGGTGCTCATGTTGGTGAGCTGGGCGCGGCGCTCCCCGATCAGCACGGCCAGCCGCTCCACCAGCTGGGGATTGCCCGCCAGAAGGGGCCGCAGATCGTCCCGCTCCACCTCGAGCAGCAGGCATTCCCCGAGGGCACGCACGGTGGCGGTGCGGGGTTCCTCGTTGAACACGCTCATCTCACCGAAGACCGCCCCGGGGCCCAGTTCGGCCACGGGCCGCAGCGAACCGTCCGCCTCGAAGCGCTTGAGCACCTCCACCCGCCCCCGCACCAGCTGGAACATCGCCGTGCCCTCGTCCCCCTCCACCACCACCGACTCCCCCGGGGCGAAGCGCATGCAGCGGGTGTGGGGAGCGATCTCCTCGAGCTGCGCGGGGGTGAGGCGGCCGAAGATCACGTTCTGACGCAGCAGCCCCAGCCGCTCGGCGGGATCGATGTCGGCCGGATCGCCCGGCCCGGCCCGGCGTGGCAGGGGCCGCAGCTCCCGCACCGGGTAGGGCAGTTCGTGGCCGATGCGCTCCAGTGCATACCAGATCTGGCCGAGCAGCTGACCCCGCAGGATGTCGAACCCCACGTCGGTGGGATCTTCCTGCCACACCTCGAGCTCGTAGGTGATCGCATGCTCGGAGTAGGCGAACACGAAGGCGTCCGGTTCGGGGCGGGGCAGCACCAGGGGATGCTGGCGGGCGACCCGCAGCAGCAGATCGCGGGCCTGCTCGGGGGGCAGGGATCGCTCGAGGTCGAGGTGGATCTCGCGGGCGATCGGTCCGCGGGGGCCGAAGCGGCGGATGTCGCTGCTCCAGAGCCGGCTGTTCGGCAGGGTGATGAGGGCGCCGTGGACGTGCTGGAGGCGGGTGCTCATCAACGTGAGCGAGACCACCCAGCCGTTGCGGTCCTCGCCGAGTTCCAGATAGTCCCCCTCCCGGAAGGGGGAATCCACCTGGAGCATGATCCCGGCGAAGAGATCCTTGAGGGTCTCCTGGGCGGCCAGGCCGATCACCGCCGTCAGCACGGCGGAGGTGGTGATGAGGCCCACCACGTTGATGCGGGCCTGCTGCTGGAGCACGACGACCGTGATCGCCGTGCCGATCAGCAGCGTGCCGAGGTCACGCAGGATCTTCGCCGGCCGGGGCCACCAGCTCAGAAAGGCGGGCAGCTCGAACATGGCCCACACGCCGAGCTGCAGCAGGGCGTAGCTGAAGGCGAGCACCACGGCGGTCCTCAGCCAGGGACGGCCGGCTCCGGCGGCCAGTTCCGGCGGCAGGCCGCCGAGAACGAACCACACCGCAAGGGCGAGGCCGGGCAGCCAGATCGGGACCGGCGCCAGGCCCCTGCGCCGGCAGAGAAACCGCAGGGCCAGCAGCGCGGCACCGAGGGCCAGGGCGATCAGAGCACGCTGCAGCAGGGACATGCGGGAAAGGCGCGGACAGCCTGCCGTGGCCGGAGAGGCAGGGGAATTCGAGCCGAGGGGCAGGTCATGCCTTGTCACATCTGTGACGGTCGCGGGTCACCCGCGCCCCCGGGGTTGCCGTGAGGATCGCTCAGGTGCTCCGAGCACGGGCATCGGGCGGGTCCTCCGGCCCGCCCTTTCCACTTCGGTTCCACCGGATGGTCCGATTGCGCGACCGGCCAGGGGTACCCAACCCCTCACCCGTTCGTCATCATGCCGCTCTCCGGGGTTCTCTCCCCAGCGTGTAGCCAGGAACGATGAAGAAGATGAATGTGAAGAGATCGCGCACCACCCCCCGCTCCGGCACCGGCCTCAGCGCCGTGGCGGCGGGCCTGGCCGCGGCGGTGCTGGTGCAGCTGCCGGCGGCGGCCACCAGCTATTCCGCCCTCTGCAACGATTCCCCCTGCACGATCCAGCTCGATGCGCGGAGCATCACCGGGCCGGGCACCACCCTGACGACCGGCAGGATCGCCCTCTGGTTCACCGGGGGCGAGGCGAAGTACGACGAGAAGACCGGTGCCGCCGGCGCCGTCGGAGCGGGGACGGTGGGCGCCGTGGCCGGGGGTCTTCTGCTCGGACCGATCGGAGTGATCGGCGGTCTGGTGGGCGGCGGCCTGGCCGGCTCGACCCTGGGCCGCTCGGCCGATCTCTTCTTCACGGTGGTCGGCTACGACGACTTCGGCGAGAAGAAGTCGATCAGCTTCCGCTTCGTGAACCCCAAGCCCGCCGAGCGGATGCGGACCGAGCTGAAGATGTTCACAGGTCTGGAGATGGGCGAAACCCGGCCGATCGCGGAGCTCCAGCGCGGCATGGGCTACGGCTCCCCGCCGCCGGCCCCGGGACTGGGGCAGCCGCAGCCGCTGCCGGGAGATCCCCAGGCTCTGCCCACCTACTGAGCCGGGCAGCCGGACCGCTTGGACAGCCGAGGCATCACGTCGCTGATCGAGGTTCCCTCGATCCGGGAACTGGCGCAGCGCTATGTGCCCCCGGCCCTCCGGAGAACCCTGCGGGAGGCCCTGGAGGTGGCCTACCTGGCCAGCCTGCACCAGAACGAGGGCCGCAACCTGCGCTTCGCCCTCGCCTTCGAGCGGGAGGCGCACCGGCCCCGGTCCGTGGATCTGTTCACCCAGCCGGCGGAGCTGAGTCCCAAGCAGCTGCAGGCCATCAGCGCCGCCTTCGCCCCCGAGAGCACCTGCCTGGTGATCGCCCCGGCCGAGCCGGACGGCGGCTCGCCGAGCATCATCGGCACCACGCCGCGCCCCCGCAGTTCCCTCTCGGGTCCGCAGCTGTACCAGCCGCCGGTGGTGATCGATGTCGATGCCCCGGGTGTCGTCTCCCTCTCGATCGGCGAGGCGAAGGCGGTGTTCCGCCGCGGCGAGATCAGCGAACAGTCACGCGGAATCACGGGTCTGCCGCTGATCGGGGAAACGGAGCACCTGGTGCGGGAGGCCTGCACCGTGAAGCTGGACGGGGAGCTGGGCTTTCTGCCGCTCGAACAGGAGTCGATCCCGATCGATGCGTCGGAGTGGGAACGGCACGGTGGCGAAATCCGCTCGATCGTGCGGCGCACCGCCCTGCGGATCTACGACCAGACGCTGGAGAACATCGCCAGGAAGATGCTGCGGGCCCGGCGGGGCGGGGCGCTGCTGATGGTCCCCGCCGGCAGTGGCGCCGGGAAGCTGTTCGACGCCGGACGCTGGTACCGGCAGCCCGACCGGCAGATCAGCCGTGATCTGCAGAGAACCCTCACCCTCGAGGCCGTGTTCCGCCTGGCCCGCATGGGGAGGCGGGTCTTCCGCGCCCCGGAACTGGGTTCGACCGCGGCGATCATGACCTGGGGGAACGAAAAGGTGCGGCCCGCCCTGCGGGCCTCGCTCGCCTCCCTGGAGAACTCCTGCCAGCACTGCGCCGACCTCACCGAAGCGGA